>DBDM01000154.1 GCA_002293585.1 Bacteroidales bacterium UBA932 | reverse complement strand
TCTTTGTAGAATGAGAAATGTTTCAAAGTTGTAGAGAAAATCAAAACACACATTTTATGTTCAATAAATTTCTTTTCCGAAAATTCTACAGAATATGAAACAGGTCATATGTCAATAAGATATGCACGCACACACACACACATACACACAATCTGTAGTAAAAGCCAGCTGTTCCATTACAAGCCTAGACAGGAGGCAAGACCTCCAGAATGTCTAGAAAGTCAGCAAGTGACGGTTGTAAGGTTGTCATCCCTACGCACCGGCCGCCTTTAACCCTAGGAGATACTCCTGGTACTTATTTGCGTTAGAAGCTGAGTCGATCCCAGGGCCATAGTGCGACCGGAAGGATTAAACTGATGAAAAAATCCCAATGACTCCATCGAGAATCGAACCGGCGAACCTTCCGGCTAGGAGCTGCGGCGCCTCAACCAACTGCGCCCCCGCGTAAACCACAATGTGCTTTTCCACATCAATAATGGTTATGCGAACGCGCCTTGATGTTTCGTTCACGTACACTGACTGTCGTGTTTCCAACAGATGAAAAATCCATCAGTCGTTGAGTCTTGATTTATTCTATGGTTCAGTTTCTGAGTAGAAAAACTGATAAGACGTACCGATAGTTGTATTTCGCCAGAGAGCATAATTCGACATACTGACGTGTCAAGACTGTCTTAAAAATGTCATCTTTGTTTATAATTACATTTGGACTCGGTTATAACAACCTCGGTTAATACGACACCTCGTCTATAGCGACAAACATTCTGTGGTACCAACTAAATCCCCATAAGGCAAGTGTTTTCCTGCCTTGCTTAGTACGACGTACATAACAGCATCTACCTCGGATATAACGACATTGCCAATCATCCATTCCAATATAATTTTCCAAGAAGTAGAGTATTTAGAGAATTTAACCATCTCGTAGTAGTTGAAAAAAAAAACTCTTTCAGGTAGCTATATAAATTCCAGGAATGTAAAATTAAAATATTAAAGGTAATTTATGATTTTAATCTGCGGCTCTTTGTGAATGAGATATTCACTCTTGTAGGATGTTACGTAGCGTAGATTTATAGCTATTTACCGACGTTCCTTGGACTGCTTGATCCTTGAAGGCTGTATTGATAAGTTGCTCCGAAACGTCGGAAACCAGTCTGCGCCGCGTAACGTGCCAGAAAAGCGAAAGATCCCAACGGTAAATCACTTTGTGGGTGAAGTTACCTTCTACCTACCCTTCTCCTGCTGCATACAGCAGACTGATAGATTGATAACTTGGCTTGTAAAATGATGGGGGTGGGAGAGGAAGGTTGTGAGGGGCACACCGCGTGTGTTTTATGGCTATCCTGGAAGCGTTGAAGCAACTACGCCGTGAGTCCTGGCTGCAAGATTGCCGGATATGGCTTTACCGCGGGGCCTGGCAGGAATGGGATATTGAGGAAGTGGACATGGCCGTGCCGCTCAGTCCCGAAGAAAGCCGCATTAAACGCATGGCGATCTTCAAACACCAGTCGCAAAAAGACCGTCCCCTGTTCCCCGGCACCGACCCGCGCGAGTTCTGGCAGCGCGCCGAGGAGCGGAACAATAAGACCGCCATTCAATACGACAAGTTAGGCATGGCCGAATATCAAGCCATGGAATTATTTGTGCGGTACCATTTTGAATAAACCGTCAACTACACCTCGCGCCTCCTCGTAGCTGTAGCCGCGGGAAAGGGCAAAACGCAATAATTTTACTTTTTGTGCTTCCGGCGAATCCGGTTTGAGGCTTTGTTTTTTTTGCCGCAACAAATGCACTAAGTTATTGTGTGCCGTCGAAGGGTCGATTTCCGCCAATGCGGCCTTGATCACAGCATCATTTATCTGTTTATTTTTTAAAGCATTGCTTATTTTCAGCAATCCCCAACGCGCCAGGCGGCTTTTGTCGCGTGCAAAGGCTTTGGCATAGCGTTGCTCGTCGACGAACCCGCCGGCTTGCAGGGAGGCGATGATCTCCGGCGCCTCGGCGGCAGGAACTTCCCAGTCCGCCAGTTTTTTTCGAATATCCGCCGTACATTTCTCGCTACGGCTGCAGAGGCGCTGCAGGCGGGCAAGGGCTTGGGATGAAGATAAACGCATATTAAAAAGTGCTATTTAATTAAAAAATGCAAGTTTAAAAGTGCAAAATCAATAATTGAAGCCAAAGCTCCAGAGCGGCAGGATATTACCGGCGCCATATTCTATATCATCCTTCACAATAAAAGCATCTTTAACACCCAGCACCTGCCGTTGTGTTTTCCCCTCTCCTCCCACTTCAAAGGTGTATTTACCAATAGTAAAATCTCCTTTTTCGGCCGATGTGACGGCATTGTTGACCTGCATTTGGTTAAAGAAAAATGTTTCACGGATATTCCCTTTATTAGGTTTATCTTCGGCCAGCGCATACAATAAGTCGGTATTGTTCAGGTACAATTTTTCCACCTTTCCCAAGGCATTGACCCCATTGGCGCCGGTGCGCAACTGCAAGATCAGTCCGGCCTTTTCAAGGTAATAAAAATAATCGGACAGCATGTTGCGGTGCGTGTCTGTAAGCGCCGCCAGCTTTGTCATATTGGGTTTAAACGGCACTGATTGTGCTATAATGTATAGCAGTTGCTTCAATTTACGCACAGAGCCAACGTTCATGTTGGCATGCAGCGGAACATCAACTTCCAGTATAAGATTGATGATAGATTGCAAACGTTTATTATAACCGGTATCCATAAAAAACGGGTAATAACCGGTTTGCAGGTATTCTTTAAAAAGCGGCAAGGGCTGTCGTCCTCCGGCACTCACTTTATGCTGCAGGATGTCTTTCAAAGAACAGGCCGGTAGCTGTACATTTTCTTTCATGCAAATAAATTCACGGAACGACAATCCGTCGAGATGATAAGCCAGCACCCTGCGGCTCAGGTCGGCCTGTCCCCTGTAAATATCAAGGATGGACGAGCCTGTAAACACCACTTGCAGGCGCGGCAGATAGTCATACATCATTTTCAACTCCTGCGACCAGTTGGGATATTTATGTATTTCATCAATATAAAAATGCCGCCCGCCATACTTAAAAAACTCATTGGCCGTATCGAACAGGCGATGTGTGGTAAAATATAAATCGTCGGCTTTGACGTATAAGGTTTTCTGCGGGTTCAGGTATTGTTTAATATGTTGCAGCAGCATGGTCGTTTTCCCCACGCCACGCGGGCCTACAACAGCCATCATACGGTCGTCCCAAGGCAGCCGGTCGTGCAGGTAGCGCACAAACTGCATATTGGTAGCAGACAGTAAATCATTGAATAAAAGTCGTAATTCTTCCATATTGCACCTTATTTTATGCAAATATATATATATTTACTGAAATAAAAGTGCAATTTTATGAAAAAACGCACTTTTTAATGTGCGATTTTATGAAAATGAGGATATCTAACTTATTTTCAATATTATAAACTGTTTGAATTTGACTTTTCCTGAAAATTAATTTTCTTCCTGATAGTACACTTTATAAAATTTCCCCTTCCTATCCTCGCCTTGTTCTATCAAATCACGATTGCCGTGAATGTAGATGTGAAAATTTTTATCTAATTTAATAACGCTTTTAAATATGCGCGCCTGCCTCTTCACCGCACTTTCCGAAATGGTAAAATTATCGGCAATATCCATATCGAAATCCTGCTCATAAGCAGTTTTATATTTCTTGAAACTCTTAATTACGTCGGGGCTTTCCATTACTTCATTGGCAAATTCTTTTAAATCGAAATTGTCATTCTCTTTAAAAAATTTGACCGACTTATTCAACATATCTACCTGGTCGGCTTTGGAAATCTCGAACTGTTGCGGAAGTTCATCTTTGATGAAATGCTTGGTAAGCGATAAAATATTTTGGGTATTGTAATACTCATCCTTGCGCTGGCGAACATGCAGGAAATCGTCCGTCCAATATTGCGCCTCAACGCCTCTATTCGTATTGTCCACAATGGCGACCACATAACCCTGTTCACGCTCCGTATTGAATATCAAACAGCCTTTATCTAATTTATTGATGTTTATTCCCTTTTCACTTTCTATTTCAAAACCTTCACCTTTAGGAAAAACTTTTAAGAACGTATCCTTATTTTCCGACTTGAACAGTCCAACGGCATCCACCGTTTCACCGTCAATAATGCAATCCTTGAAATACACGGTGTAAAACTCCCCGCCTTTTATTTTGGGATGGGTACTCTGTTCATACAAATGCTTAGCAAGATTTACGGACTGTTCCAAAAGGCTTTCAGGATTGTCGAAAATCTTGCTTGCACACACAAATACTTCGTTCATGTTCATATCAATGTCGTGATAGAAATTGAAGTATTCTGTGGATTTGAAGGGGGAAAGGAAATACATATTTAATATATTTCCCATTTCTTCATTAAGATCCGGTTTACTTAACGATAATTTCAGCGTTTCGTCTGTTGCTTTATTCCCGACAAAGTGAACGGATATATTTTTTACTTCGGATATATTTGATTGGATCATTCTAATAAAATTACAATATAGCTGCTACCTTGCGTATTTGAGCGAGGCGGCGGGCAAGGGTTTTATCCTGTCGTATCATTTGCATGTTGTATTTCAACTGCATCCGCTTATTTTTTACGTGCCAATAATTCCAAAAACATTTTGCCTCGTGCCGTTAACTTAAATTGTTGAGCCGGATGGTTTAAATTATCCGGAATAGTCCTATCAATTAACTTTTGGTCGAGTAACTTAGAAAGTGTCCTATTCAGATACCCCGACACCTTTTGTAAGTTAAATGCAAGCATCATTTCTTGTCTGGATAATGGTGCAACAGTCAATTTTTCAAGAATAACACTATATAACGTTTGTTCCTCTCGCTCTTGCCCTAACTCTTGCCCTAACTCTTGTTGTGCCACAAAATCAAGTTTTACAAATTGTATTTGAAATGACAGGCCTATTTCTTTCCACCGAAAATCAATCTGCGGATAATCTTTCAATTCGCCGGCTATCAACTTCAACCCATTTCCCCACTGATCAATAATCCCCAATTGTTTGAATACAGGCGCAATAATCTTGTTCCGGGCATCACTTTGACGGCTTTCCATCGCTGAATAATCAATTGATGGCGGCAATAAACCGGGACTTGTAATTTCAATCATATCATCATAAATAGCGATCTTAACATCTTTGCCGGTAAGTGAATAATCCCTGTGAACAATAGCATTTCTAATCACTTCTCTGATGGCTTTCACCGGATATTCCCAGCGGGAAATTGTGTAGACACCTTCTATGGTTGCCCCTTTATTGATATGACGAAGTACAAAATTATAGGCTTCCTCCGCTTGTGTCGCAATATTGGAATAGATACTTCTTTGATCAATAAATTCCTCCGATCCAACTCCCTTGAACCTCGCGCACTCCACTTTAGCAAAATGAAACATCGACTGCCGGAGTTCGTCATCCGAAAACAACACCAAAGCATTCGTCGGATATGCTACACCTTGAACATCTTTCGTAAGTTCCAGTTTCCGTAACGTTTGTTTATCTAATATTTCACCCGTCCTCTCTTTATATTCTTCTTGAAAGCCTTTAATATCCAAATCTTTTGCAGGTTTATCCATAACAAGCTCGCTGTCGAACGAGATGTTTCGTTTATGGCGCTCCAATTCGGCAATTATTATTTCATCTGCCTGCCTGTTAGTTGAACCGACACGAATATAAGTTCCTTGCAACTTACCTTTATCTTTCAAATAATAAGGAGGTGTACTGCCACGATATACCGACACTTTTATCAAGTGCTTGTCATCATCCATCAAGAAAGTAATTTCGGGTAAAATAGCAGGATAGCAACGGTCATAAATTATATTGCTTATCTTTTCCTCTATTGCTAAGAGTTCATTTTCCGCAATCCCAACAACCTCGCGATTATTACTAATGCCAATATAAAGCTCTCCTCCCGCATCATTAGCAAAAGCCACAATGGTCTTTGCCAAGTCGGCATTGTCCGGCAGTTCACGCTTAAACTCCAATCGCCGGCCTTCTGGTTGTTTGATAAGCTTTTTTATATCCATAGTACAAATCTTCCCTGTAACATATATACCCTAATTCAATTCTGGTTCTATTTCGGTGCGGCGGATCATGAAGGTGACGAAATGTGGCTTGTCTTCGCCGGAGTTGTCGGCGCCGGGATATTTTATTTTTGGGTTAAAGAATCTTCGATCAATAGTGTAAAAGCTTCGGGGAGGGACAGGCCAATGGCGTGCAATTGCTGGGGTACGATGCTGGCCTCGCTCATGCCCGGCACAGTGTTGATCTCAAGAAAATAAATATCATCATTGCTGACGATGTAGTCAATGCGTACAATACCGCGGCAACCCAGCCGGTCGTAGATTTGTGATGACTGGCGGGTAATGCGCTGCGCCAGTTCCGGCGTGGTGTCGGCCGGCGTAATTTCTTGGCTCAGCCCGTTGTATTTGGCATCGTAGTCAAAAAACTCCCGCTCGGTTATGATTTCCGTGATGGGCAGTTCAAAGGATTTTTTCGCTGTTTTAAAAACGCCCTGCTGCAATTCCCGTCCCGGAACAAAAGCCTCGGCCAGCACTGTGTCGCCCTCGGTAAAGGCGGCTTCCAGCGCTTTTTTCACTTCTTTCTCTTCTTTTACTTTGCTCACGCCGCAACTGCTGCCGCTGGCGTTGGGCTTGATGAACAAAGGCAAGCCAAGTTCTTTCACCAGCGCGGCGGGGTCTATGTTGTCGCCTTTGCGGATATATATTTCCTTCGCCATTTTCACGCCGGTATCGCGCAGGAAACATTTGGTAGCATATTTGTTGAAGGTCAGTGTAGACACAAAAGCATTGCAGGAGGTATACGGAACATGCAGCATTTCGAAATAGGATTGCAGCAATCCGTCTTCGCCCGGCGTGCCGTGAATCACGATGAACGCACAGTCGAATTTCACTTTTTCGCCATGATGTGGCGTGAAACTGAAATCGGATTTATCGACTTCAATCGTCGGCCCTTCATTGAGCTGTACCGCCCAGCTTGAGCCTAAAACCAATATTTCATATACATTATAGCGCGATTTGTCGATGTTGGCGCTTACCTGCCGCCCGCTATTTACCGACACTTCAAACTCCGAGGAGTTTCCGCCATACATTACCGCAATGTTTTTTTTCATTTTCTAAGTGATTAAGTAACTAAGAATATATTTACTGCTTACTGTTTATTCTTCTTTCTCTCCCGTGTAGGCGCGCCATTTTTCCACCACGCGGGCGAAATCCTGGGGCAGGCTTTGTTCAAATATCAATTCTTCATTGGTCATCGGATGCACGAATCCCAGCAGCCGTGCGTGCAGCGCGTGACGAGGCATGATAGAAAAACAATTATCGACAAAGCGGCGATATTTTGAGAAGGCAATACCTTTCAATATTTTATTTCCGCCGTAACGGTCGTCGTTGAACAAGGGGTGTCCCAGGTGGTCCATGTGCACACGTATCTGGTGCGTGCGCCCTGTCTCCAGCCGGCATTCGATGAGTGTAACATAGCCGAAGCGTTCTATTACTTTGTAATGTGTAATGGCCCGTTTTCCGCCTTTTTCTTCGGGCACTACGGTAAAGCAAAGCCGGTCTTTCGGGTCGCGCCCCAGCGGTGCATCCACGGTTCCTTCTTCCTCTTTCATATTGCCCCACACCAATGCCACATAGATGCGTTTAGTGGTATGGTCAAAAAATTGCTTGGCCAATGCGGCGTGCACATCATAGGTTTTTCCCACTAAGAGAAGTCCCGAAGTATTTTTATCAATACGGTGCGCTAAGATAGCTTCCTGCTCCGGTTTATCCTGCAGGTAAAATTTCAGTGCGTTCATCAGCGTTCCCGTATAATTACCGTGCCCCGGGTGCACTACCAGTCCCGCAGGTTTGTTCACCACCATCAGGTAATCGTCTTCGTAGGCCACATCAATGGGAATGTCTTCGGCAAGTATTTCCAGGCCGCGGCGGACGTAGGGAAGCACGATGCTGATCTCGTCGAGCGGCTTGATCATGTAGTTCGACCGTTCTACCAATCCGTTGACCAGTATGTAATCCGAAGAGGCGGCATGCTGTATGCGGCTGCGCGAGGTGTCTTCCATCCGCGATACGAGATAACGGTCGAGTCGCATGGCGGATTGCCCTTTGTCTACCTTAAAACGGTAGTGTTCAAACATAGGCTGGCCTTCGAGATCCTCTAAGTCATCATCGTCATCGAAATCGTCGCTGTTCAGCCATTCTTTTGCACTATTCATCATCGGGCAATAATTATTTTACGGGAGGTTTTTACTATATTATCTTCAATAATCCTCACTATGTATATGCCTGCAGCAAGGTCGCCCACGGGAAATTCCTTATCCGGCGTATTATATACGTGCAATAGTTGTCCGCGCAGGTCATAGATCTCCACTTGTTGGCGAAGGGCCGGAAGCATTTGTTCCTCGGCCGTCAGGTTCCGGATAGACACTATGTCCGAGGCGGGATTAGGGTAAAGCAGGTAATTATCTTCCGTTGCTACAGCAGCCGGCACGGGCGGCGGCACAAAGTCGCCGGGGAAGTTGCCGGGACGGCAGAAGATGGGACGTATCATCAGCGAACCGTCGTAGTCCGACGGGTACCAATTGCCAAAGCCGTCCAGGGCATAAAAGTTTCTTGCCCTGCCCGGACGGTTAACGTCAAAGCCTATGTTCAAAAAGGCTTCCGCCGTTTGTATCCATCCTACATAAAACCGCTGTCCGCGATTGATGTACACCGGCTTGTTGAACTTGTAAGCCACGTAGGCGTTCAGGCTGTCGCGCAGCACAGGCCGTACGGCTTCCTGCGAATAGATCAATGTACCGGGCAGTCCGTCGTTATCATTCCACACGGCGAGTTTGACGGGCCGGATGTTCGCGCTGTCTTTAGCCAAGTTGAAGTATAAATACACGCCCCGCAACGAGTCGTCGCGAAGCGCCCGGAACTCCGTTGCCACGCGGCCGTTAGCGGTACCATAACCAAAGAGGCCGTAGCCATTTTCCGCCGAGCCGTCGTCATAGGCATAATAATCGCTGAAACGCTGTATGTAGGCGGTAGTATCGTTTTTCCGCAAGGCGTTGCGCAAAGGGGTGTTTTCCGCATCGATCACGAGGTAACTGCTTATTTTAAAAGCCACCTCATCGGCGCCGGAAGCGGGTGTATAATCATAAGGCGGTATTTCGTAAACACGTGTTTGTGTCGAGTCGTCATAAATATTTTCGGAACCTCCGGAGAAGGTGAGTAATCCTGCGGTGCTTCCGTAGATCGGTTCGATAGAGATACGGCGGGTAACGTTCCTGATGCCCCATCCCAAGTTACGGTAGGTGATGGCCACTGAGTCGGTAAACAGACCTGCCCGCGCGGTAGGCACTTCGAGATGGTAGGCCGGAATAGATGTATAGTTAATGGTTAAGGGGCCTTGCGGTACTGCAATGCCCACGTCGGGCAATTTCGTGTCGGTAATATCCCTGGCAGAATTAAGGTAGACAAAATTCAGGTGCCAGCAATCGGCATTATTAGCACGCCCCGGCACGTCGATATTTACCGTGAGCGATACGAGGTTGCGGAAACGGAACTGAAAACCGGACTGCAGCCATTGAATGGAGTCAACGGCTACGGCAGCGTAGACAAATTCCGCATTTAACGAGGTCAACGTATGCTTCAGGGTATCGCCGAGATTAATTTCCTCTATAGAATTGCCGGTCACATCGACCGAAGCGCTCCACACGGTAGTCCATTTACCGTCGGTGGGAGAATAAAATTCGAGTTTAAGCGAATCGTTCAAGTCGGGCATATCGCCCAATCCGCCGGCCTGATAGAAGAAGCTCAGCACTACATTCCCGGCGGAAGAAAGGTCGACCGGCAAGGATGTCAGCGTATCGGCCGGAGCAAGTCCGCCGCTGTAGGTTGCTGCGGCCAGCCAGGGATGTAAGCGTCCGTTAGCGCCGAGCGCATCCAGCGTCGCCACGCCCGCCACAGGCATATTGATTGCGTATTGCGTATTGACATACGCGCCGTTGGTGGTCCACAGGTTCACATCGGGCCACGGATTTGCGGGCACAAAATTGTCTACGAAAGGCAGGGATAGCGTGCCGGACGCGTTGTGCGGTCCGTACTGCACGCGGGTGCGGGGTTGCGGACGGGCCAGGGGGTTTTCTTCCAAGCCTGTCAGGCGCTCCTGGGCAACCGCCGGCAGCAGGGAAAGCATTCCCGCCAGCATAAGCATCATATATTTTCGCCCTGTACTCATGAATTATTTATCCAACTTCGTTTCATCTATAGTTAACCAAAGGTTCACCGAAGCGCCCAATTGAAGCACTTCGGTTTCCGACACTTCGGGTGATTGTCTGTATACTTTCGCCAAAAGGCTGTCGCTATAATTCTTTACTGTTTGGTCGAACCGCACAAGGCCTGTATTTAATGACGATTCGGCCAGCATATCTTTGGCTTGCACCAGTGTGTGGCCTATCAACAAAGGCGCCAATGTTCCTTCGTTCCAATTGCTTTTTCCTATTTCAAGGTCGATGTCGCTGTCGGCGGGCACCAATGTTTCGGGAGCAATGCTCCGGCCTCTGTATTTTTGTCCCAACACATTGTTGGTCGCCATGTCATTTACATAGTTAAGCCGGCCTACGTGCAGTGCGGAGGCCGTGAGTACGGTTTTCGCCTGGCGCAACGAATAACCTACCACATTAGGTACGGCCACCATGCGCGGCTGCATAGAATTGATCACAACGAATATGCGCCGGCCTTTTTTCACGTTGGCGCCGGGCTGCGGAATTTGCCGGAATACTGTGCCGTGATAACGTGTATTTACAAACACCGAATCGGTGATTATTAATTCCAGTTCATGCTCGCCGGCCACGGCATTCGCTTCGGCTAAGCTCAAGCCCGTAAAATCAGGGACGGGGCGCGACTGCCCGTGACGGGTAAACGCCGACAGGGAGAGGCTCACAATGCCCAGGAACAGTAAGAAGCACACGGCCGCCACTAACAGATTACTCAGGTAGGGATGTTTACGATAAAAAATTATCCATCGGTTTTTCGTATCTTTTAATTCCGGCATAAAACACTTTCGTTTAACTTACAAAGTTACATATTAATGTGCAAATATGCAAATGTGTTAATGTGCTAATTATAAAAGTTCTTCATAAAAAGTGTTACGTTCTACGGGAATAAATCCGGCATCGCCCACCAAACGGGAGAGTTCCGCATCGGTAAACACGGGATGGGTGTCCTCGGCGCCGGCCATGCTGTATATTTTAGTAGAATCGTTGATCGTGCCGTCAATATCGTCGGCGCCGAACAGCAGCGACAGTTGCATAAGCCCCTTACCCAGCATCGGCCAGTAAGCTTTGATGTGCGGGATATTATCCAGCGCCAGCCGGCTGATCGCCATGGTGCGCAAGACTTCCATGCCGGACACTTCGCCGATGCCGCCCAATTCATTGTGGCGCGACTTGTATTTCAAGGGGATGAAAGCGTCGAAACCGCCGGTGGCGTCTTGCAGATCGCGCAGAAGCAGCAGGTGCCGTATGCGGTGCCGCCTTGTTTCGATATGGCCGAACAGCATGGTGGCGTTGGTGCGGAGGCCTGAGCGGTGTGCCGCTTCGTGCACTTTCAGCCAGGTAGCGGACGGCCCTTTCTTCGGGCATAATTGCCGGCGGATATCATCATCCAATATTTCGGCGCCACCGCCCGGAACGGCGTCAAGACCGTTTTGCCGGAGCAATGCCAATCCCTCTTCCAACGACAGTCCGGCCTTTCGGATCATATAATCTAACTCTATGGCTGTAAATGCTTTAATGTGCACATGGGGCAATATTTTTTTTACCCCTTGCAGTAAAGCGGCATAATAATACACATCACGTGAGGGATGAACCCCGCCCACAATGTGCACTTCGGTGATGTTCGCGCCCACGTAGGCCCTGCACTGCTCCATCAACTCCTCCGGAGAATAGTCCCAGCTTCCTTCTTCGCCTTCGTTGCGGCGATAGGAACAGAACACACAATCGTTGATGCAGATATTGGTAGGCTCCAGATGAAAATTACGGTTGAAAAACACCTTGCGGCCATTGAGTCGCTCCCGGCGCTGATGGGCCAGGGAGGCCAGCAGCGACAGGCTGCCGTGGTCGTACAAATATAACAACTCATCAGCGGAAAGCCGGCCGCCGGCGTTGATTTTCTCAGATAGTCGGCCTATGGTTATATCAATCATTATTTTTCGACAAAAATACCAAAAATTTGAATATCCGGAATATTTTTTTAACTTTGTATAATGTTTCGATTTAAAACAAGGTTTGTATGATCCGGGTTATGAGACTGTGTATGCTTGTTCTATTGCTCGTTGCAGCGGGTATTCCGGTGCGGGCGCAAAATGCCGTTACATTGCATGACGACGAAATATGTCAGGGCGAGAGCAAAACGCTCAGCACACTGGTTAACGGATCTTTTCATACCTTTCACAGTTGGAGCGCCAACGGACAGGTCATCACCTCCACTAACTATAATATCAGTGTAAACCCTACGGCTACTACCATCTACACGCTCGACTACACCGATAACGCCGGCACCCGCCAGCAAAAAAGCCTCAGGCTGACCGTGTACCAAACCCCGGATTTCACTATTCCGGCCGATCAGACGATTTGCAGCGGCAGCGCCGTCCAGCTCACCGCAACAGTACGTAACGGCGACAACAATACCATTATCGGCTGGCTGTGCAACGACGGCAACACCTATACCAACAACTATAGCGCTACCAATGCCACAAGCACTACGGATACTTATGTCTACACCGCCAATGTGCGTAATCATGTCAACTGCCCCGTTGTAACCAAGTCATTCTCCGTAACGGTACACATAACCCCTACCAGTGCTGCTATCAACGTAATTGGTAACGACGTGCAATGTCAGGGCGTACCGTTCGACCTGGACAACCTTATCTCCTTTGACGTTGTTGACATCTACGGCAACCGCGAAAAGGGAGGAAAAATCTGCGGCGGTAAGGTTACCTGGTATACAACACCCGGCGGGGGCACCCCCGTTGGCCCCGTAGTAACCGTTAACTCGCCGGCCGGCCAGACGTTCTACGCCGACTACAATAACGTGCAGATTTGTTATACCAACGAATGCCTGTCTTTTTCCGGCTCCTTCTACGGAGAATCTAGAAGAAACGTGACTGTCCGTGCAAGACTTTCCGAATTTTCCCTCAGCGACAACATGCCCTGCCGCGGTGAATCGCTGATTGCCGATTATGTGCTTTTAGACATGGATGACTTACAGCCTTCTTACTGCGATACCATTGCGGATTTAACCTTAACGAACGGCCCCCGGCCTCACAGTATCCGGAAAATTAACAATGGCTACTGGCAAGTAGAATATTCTCCCCTGCTTGATAATGATGACACGATAAAAGTACTGTTGACAGCGAAATCGGGTGTAANNGCTACTTACAGCCATGCCATGCGCCGCCCCGACGATCCCAAACCGGACAGTGCACGGGTTGTTTGTAAAGGGGAAGATATTACTTTCTTTATTACTTCCTACCGCTGCGACAAGATAAACAGTATTACGTTTACCGGATTGGAAAACTATACTGTGGACAAGATACCGGAGCCTCAAGAATTCCGCTACCGGATAGTGGTGCATAATGTTCTCGACGATGTATTGAACGTCGGCTATACCGTTAATTTTTATTCCGACTATGACGAAAAGAACACTACCGCTACCGGCACTTACACCTTGCGGATCCATAATGATAAACCGACCTCGATGGTTGTTGTGAACAACGGATATGCTTATTTTGCCGAGCCTAATTTATGCTTGGGCGATTCGTTAACCTACAGTTTCACGCCGCCGGTCTGCGATTTTTTGACCGGCTCCACCTGGACCTGCACCAACGCCCCTCTTACCGCTCAGCAAACAGCTTCGTCCACCCATCTTCACCGTTATGTGGTGAAGCCCACCGGCGCAGGAACGTACAACATAGAAGTTAAGGTTAACCACCGAAGGCCCACCGACCTAAGCGATAGCACCTACGTATTTTCATTCCCCATCAATGTCATTGATCGGCCGAAAATGTTTATGAACGGTCAGGATCGTGACACCACAGCTTTTTGTTTCGACCAGGGTGGCCAGATCGACCTCTCTACCAACAATGTCATTAACTATAATTATGTGGAGAGCGGCTCGGTTCTTTTCGTCGATGAGTTTCCTCCGAGCTCTGTTATCAGTCCTTTCACTACCGGTGATTTCAACGTACAGGTCACTTATAAGCAACAATGTTCGGAAATGATCTCTATCATGGGTTATGGCGTACTTCGTGTTATTTCCGACAGAAGCAGCATAAGCGATATCATATCCGCTGCGCCTTCCTGTTGCGTAACCAACGGGATCAACATCACTTCCACGGAAGCGGAAGGCACCGAATTGAAATGGGAACATAACGGGCAGGAAATTTCTTTCCCCTATATGGTGGATCCGGGGATTTACCTATTGAGGGTAACGGTCAAGAACAGTTGCATTCCCACAGGAAGTGTCGACTCCAAGGTTGTCAACGTGGAGGATCATCCAAAGGTGGAAGCCATGCCTGACACGAGCGTTTGCAAAGGCGCTGTTGTGGTCTTGTATACACTTCCCGGATCTATCGGAGATCTCGTGTGGGACTCCCCACTGCAATTGCCAATGGTAGTTATCGAAGAAACATCTACGTTTACGGTAACCGCTTCCAACACCTGCGGCAGCACAACCGACCAGGCAACCATTCACCGCACTCCCGACGCATTAGCGCAAACCAGGGGCGATACCAGCGTTTGCTACAATGACATTATACCGCTCAACGTTACCGGGCACATAGGAACATATACCTGGTATAACGCCAACGATCCCTACACTGCGCTGACGGGTAACCCTCCGAGGGTGCAAATTAAAAAAGACGAAATATTCAGGGTGGTGGCCGTCAATGAATGCAGTTCCCATTTCGCGTACCTCAACGTGCAATCAATCGCATTGCCTTTTGTAGAAGTAGTAGAAGACAGTTCCGTATGCTACGGCGTACCTTTTAAGCCGGAGGTGATCCGTTCGGTGGGCGACCTCACCTGGCAGCCCGACAAGGTAGAAAGTGTTACCGGCCCTGTTACTATCATAGTCACCGCTACCGTGGCGCAATGCGGCAGTCATAAAGACACGCTCCACCTCGACGCCTATCCGGCACTGGAGTTATACCCCGTAATGTTACCCAATTACAAAAGGCTTAAACCCTACACACTGCCATTCGAGACACTGCACGGCGAGCCGCCGGTGCATTACACCTTCCGGGGCGACCTGCCGGCAGGATTAATGTATGGGCAGACCGGCATCAACGGTGCGCCGGTATTAGGCCCTAACGATTATAATACGTACCACATAAGCGTGTCGGCTATCGACGGGCATGATTGCGAAGTAGAAGGCGACTACGAATTGAAACCCGAGTGGTCGGCCGCCACTGCTTTCACGCCGGCGGAAGGCAATGCCAATGCCATATTCCTACCCGGCTACCAGGTAGAAATTTATACCCGCAACGGCACTTTGATCTACAAAGGCGACGACGGCTGGAGCGGTATATCCAACGGCAGTCCGGTGCACTCCGGCACCTATTTTTATAGAGCCGCAGCTACATTCGACGGCACACCTAAACAATTCACAGGATACATCACGGTAATGTATCGCTAACAGGAAGCTATGCAGATGAAGAATTTTAAATACCTCATTGTGTTTATAGGGCTAACCGTTACTTCAACAGCAGCGGCGCAGGGGCATTTGGACATTGAGCAAAAATGGTTGTACCGCGCCTTATTCAATCCCGCCGCCACCGGCAACACCAACACGCTCGATCTTTACGGTATTGCACACGAGCAATGGACAGGCGTTGCAGGCGCTCCTTCCGTTCAATTGCTGTACGGGCATTATTTATTTCAAAACGCTAATTTAGGCGTAGGTTTCGGCGTGATCAACGAGTCCATAGGCTTTTATCATACGCTGGATCTCAAAGCGTCATTCGCCTATCATATCCCGTTGACGAGTGAATTTACCCTGAGCCTCGGTTTATCGCCCATAGTCAATTGGACTTTCCGCAATGATGCCGACATCAGTTTCGATTATCCGGAGATCGCTGTTGCGCCGCCGTTCGAATCCCGCACGGATATAAATTTCGACGCCGGCGTGGAATTGCGCCACCAATGGTTCAAGTTGGGTATTTCGGCCCTCCGCCTGATAGAACAAAAGGAAAATCCGATCAGTTACCGGAGCTTCATGATCTACGGTGTGAGCCGGTTCGGTGTGACGGAGCATGTTGATCTGAGTCCCGTATTGGCCGGCACGCTTGATCACACGATCATCAACGGCGAAGCAGGCATGATGTTTTTTTATAAAAGGCAAAGTAGCCGCCAGCAATTATTGCGGTTACATTCTTCCCGTGAAACTTATGATTTCTTATGGGGAGGTTTGCTGGCACGCACTTCCGGCGACGTGTCGGTATTGGCCGGTGTAGGCATCACCGAACATTGGCGTTTAGGTTATGCTTTCAGATACAGTTTCCAATACCAATCGGAATACAGCCCTTCTTCCCACGAGATCTTGCTTTCATGGCGCATTCCTATTTCCAACGCAACGCGGTATTATAATTGCGAGGATTGTTGATTATTTCGGCGCCTTGATGTATAATCCTACGGCGATGATGGTGTAGATGATATTCGGCAACCAAAGGGCAATGGCGGGCGATAACATATCGGCATACACGAACATTTCGGCAAAACGCAGAAAGAGGATGTAGGAGAAGCTGAGCCCTATGCCCACGCCTATTTTCAATCCTATACCCCCGCGCACTTTGCGCGACGACAACGATACGCCTATCAGGGTAAGAATGAATACGGAGAAAGGAATCGTTACGCGCTTATATTTTTCAATCAATGCGAATTTCACACTATTGTCGCCCCGCGCCTGTAACTGGGCAATGGTTTCATTCAGTTTCCAATAGTCCAATGATTCGTTCAATTCGCGATAGCGCCGCAGGTCGGCGGCGGTAACGCTGATCACCGTGTCGAGTTGCCGGCCGCGGGTGATCAGTTCGCCGGAGTCGGTAAGGGTACGGATAGTGTAGTTGGTCACCCTCCATCCGTTGAATGAGGTGTCCCACACCGCCTTGTCGGCCGTGAGTTTAGACCGCAGATCCAATCCGTCGAATTTTTCCAGTGAAAACTTGCCGGCAGAATTGTCCCAGGTGGAAAAGCTTTCCATATACACAAATTCTCCGGGTTCGATCTGGAAGTGGATATTACGGTCGGTATTACGAATCACCCTTTTTGTAAATTTTTCTTCGAAACTCAACCGGCGGGCATTGGCCGGAGGAATTATAAACATGCTTAAGGCAAGGGTTAAGGTAAAAATGACCAGTGCCGAAATGAAGTACGGATACATGAGCCGGCGGAAACTCACACCACCCGAAAGAATGGCAATAATTTCGGAATGTCCGGCCATTTTGGACGTAAAGAAAATCACGGTGATGAACACGAACAGCGGACTGAACATGTTAACGATAAACGGAATAAAATTGCAGTAGAAGTCGAAAATAATCGCCCCCAACGGCGCTTTGGTTTCTACAAAGTCATCGATTTTTTCGCTCACATCGAAGATCACCACGATGAGGCTGATCAACAATATGGCAAAGAAATAGGTGCCGATAAATTTCCGGATGATATAACGGTCGATGAGGGTAGGGCGGAACTTCATTTTAGAATTGAGAATTGAAAATTGAAAATTACTATTTATTGTTCTTTGTTCATTATTCATTGTTCATTATTTACTCTTCTGTTTAGTTTCTTCACCATAGTATTTTTCCAGGGGGTGAAGTTTCCTTCGGTGATTTTTTCGCGGGCGGTTTGCACGAGCCACAGGTAGAACGCCAGGTTGTGCAGGCTGGCAATGACCGGTCCGAGCATTTCGCCGGATATAAACAAATGCCGCAGGTAAGCCTTGCTGTAGGTGTTGTCGACAAAGGCAGGGCCGGCAGGGTCGATCGGCGAAAAGTCGTTTATCCATTGCCGGTTCTTAATGTTGATCATTCCTTCGGAGGTAAAAAGCATGCCTGTGCGGCCGTTGCGCGTGGGCATCACACAATCGAACATATCCACCCCGCGGGCTATGGCCTCGAGGATATTCACCGGCGTTCCCACACCCATGAGGTAGCGCGGCCTGTCGGTAGGCATCACGGGATGCAATGTTTCGATCATTTCATACATTACTTCGGCAGGTTCGCCCACCGCCAGTCCGCCGATAGCATACCCGTCGGCTTCCATTTTCACGGCATGTTCGGCCGCCTGCAGGCGCAGGTCTTTATAGGTGCACCCCTGCACGATGGGAAAAAGGCTTTGTTCGTAGCCATACAGCGGTTCGGTAGTGCGCATCCGTTCCACACAGCGCTCCAACCATTGTTGCGTGAGGCGCAAGGATTTTTCCGCATAAGCATGATCGGCCGTTCCCGGCGGGCATTCGTCAAAGGCCATGATAATGTCGGCTCCGATGGCGCGCTGGATATCCACCACATTTTCGGGTGTAAATGTGTGCTTCGACCCGTCGATATGGGAGCGGAAGGTGCAACCCCCGGGTGTTAATTTGCGGTTTTCGGCTAAGGAAAACACCTGGTAGCCGCCGCTATCGGTAAGTAAAGGTCCGTCCCAGGACGAAAATTTATGTAATCCGCCGGCCTGCCGCAGGATCTCAACACCGGGGCGCAAATAGAGGTGGTAAGTATTGCCGAGGATGATTTCCGCTTTTACGTCCTGCTTAAGGTCACGATGAAAAATGCCTTTCACGCTTCCCACCGTGCCCACAGGCATGAAAACGGGTGTATGGATATCGCCGTGGGCCGTATGGAGGATTCCGCAACGCGCCGCACTTTGAGTATCTGCCGATAAGCATTGATATATCATCGTCGTTTTTATTTTAAACCCCAAAGATAGGCAGATTAAAAATAATTCCGTAAATTTGTGCTAATTATTTTAACCCTATCTATGTTAGAATTGTTCGAAACGTATTTTCTTTTTTCTACGTTCGAGTACATTATGCTGTTGTTAGTGGTAACGGCTTTCGCCGTACAACTTTATTACTATGTTAATGTATTCGGCCGTGTGGCTTTTGTATCGAAGAAACAGCCCCCTCCCGCCCCACTCCTTCCGGTATCGGTAATTATATGCGCCCGCAATGAGTACGCTGCCCTGCAACAGCATTTGAAGCCGGTGTTAGAGCAGGATTATCCTGAGTTTGAGGTGATTGTGGTGAACGATTGTTCGGAAGACGAGTCGGAAACCCTGCTGGCTTCCATGCAAGTGCAGTACCCACGCCTGAGTTTCCGCACTATTGTAAAGGACGAGATTTTCAAGCACAGCAAAAAAATGGCGTTGGGTGTGGGGATCAAAGCCGCCCGTTATGACCTGTTGCTGTTCACCGATGCCGATTGTTATCCGGCGGGCAATCAGTGGTTGCGCCGGATGCAAAGCCGGTTTACGGAAAAAACAGCTGTGGTGCTGGGGTATACCCGTTTAGAGAATAACCGTGCATGGATACGCGCCGACCGCCTTGCCCAGGCTTTTCATTTTTTAGGGAAAGCCTTGCAGCACAAGCCTTATATGGGCACAGGCAGTAATTTGGCTTACCGTAAAAGTTTATTTTTCGACAATAAGGGGTTTGATATGCGCATTACGGAAAATTTGCGCGAAGACCGTATATTTATCAATAAGGTGGCTACACCGAAAAATACGGCGGCGGTTATTTCGCCGGAAGCGGTCACCGTCAGTTCCCTGCGTATAACAGCCAAACGCTGGCGGCGCGAACGCCATGAGGAATTGCGGTCGTTTGCCCTGCGTCGCCACGGGAACCGTTACCCTCAATTAACGGAAGTATTTTTCCGGCTGGTCTTTTTCGCCGCCATGGCCGTGGCCATAGTACAAAATACCGGCCGGGAGCCTGTATTGTTTTCTCTATTAGGACTGATAATCATACGATTAATATTACAGATCATTGTATTTGCAAAGGCAAAAAAACGTTTAGGGGAAAAAGGGCTTCTTTTCATGCTTTTTTTATGGGATCTGATCTTTCCCTTCATTTACCCTATCCTTATCTTTTCATCACATTTACCGCATAAAAAAAGCGGCAACCGCGGCTTATGGTATTAACCGTTATTACACGCTATTTCCCCGGCTTGAGCGCCCGGCAACAGGAACAGTTTGCACAACTGGAGCCTTTATATCACGAATGGAATGAGCGGATCAATGTGATCTCACGGAAGGATATCGGCGCCTTAGCCGAGCATCATGTACTTCACTCGTTGGCTATTGCCAAGTTTTGCCGGTTCGCTCCGGGCACGTCCGTGCTGGACGTAGGCACCGGCGGAGGTTTTCCGGGCATTCCGCTGGCTATTTTTTTCCCCGAATGCCGGTTTACGCTGGTAGATTCCATCGGCAAAAAGATCAAAGTGGTGCAGGCGGTGGCCGAGGCATTGAATTTGAGTAATGTGACCGCCCGGCAGGCGCGTTGCGAGCAGTTGAACGGCCGGTTCGATTTTGCCGTCAGCCGGGCGGTCACCGACCTGGCGACCTTCACCGGCTGGGTATGGCAACAACTGCAACCCGGCGCCACGCAGGCCGTTCCCAACGGCATTATCTACCTTAAAGGGGGCGATCTGACGGACGAATTGGCCGCCGTACGGAAGTTCCTGCCTAAGCAAGCCCTTCCGCCGGAAGAATACGCCATAAGTAAATGGTTTGATAATGATTTTTTTACAACCAAAAAATTGATTTATTTACCGCGGTAAATAAATTTTATTTGGCAGATTAAAAGATTTTGCCTATATTTGCAGTCCAAATTTTGAAAAAGTCATGAAACGTACATTCCAACCGTCACAACGTAAACGTCGCAATAAACACGGATTTCGTGAACGTATGGCTACTGCCAACGGCCGTCGCGTATTAGCCGCCCGCCGCCGCCGCGGACGCAAAAAACTGACTGTTTCCGACGAAGACAGATTTTAAATTTTATCATAATTCTTTTTAAAGTGGGAGCAGCTGACCAATTTTTTGGTCAGCTTTTTTTGTTTATATATACCACCGCCAAACCCCAACAAAAACAGGCTATCCTTTCGGATAGCCTGTTTTTTATTCTTATCAAGGAAAGGGCTTAGTCTTTCACAATCTGTTTAACCACACTTTCGCCCTTCGTACCGTAGATCACGATGAAGTAGTGTCCACCGTTTATATTACCCAGTGATATCTGGATTGGCTCNNTCCGGAGCCCGCCATAATTCTTACAGGGAACGGTACGCCAATGGTATTCACTGCCGACACATTTTCTATAACCATATCTTTTGCTACGATAGTGATAGGCTCATCGCCGGTAATTACGGTCGGGTAGAGGTTCACATCCGGAGCTGTCACAATCTCAACCGGATAACTAACGTTCACTGCGTTGCAGAAGCCGTTCCGGTTCTTCACTTCCAATTGGAGCGAAGCCGTTACGGTGCCTGTAATGATCGTAATTTCCGGGTCGGTATTGTAACTATTGGTTACAAAGCTGTAGCCTCTGGGCAATGTCCAGGTATAGTTAAGGTACTGGGCAGGTTGAACTATCTTATACGTTTGTTCTACGCCCGGTTTGCTTGATTTTGCACCTGTAATTTGCGGCACGGCCGGCATAACTTCCCAGGTCACCAATATGGATTCCGTTACAAAGCATCCGACATTATTGGTAGCCATTACCGTATAAGTTCCACCTTGCGTCAACTGTATATTATCGCCTGATGAGGCCAACAATATACCGTTTCTCCAGAACCTGTAGCTTACCGCGTCTGACTTCTGCGCTTTAAGCGTATAAGGAGCCTTGTCGGAGCAAAGGTACAACTCAGTGTCTATCGGTTCATTATCCAAAGCAAAGGTCATTCTGTTGGTTTCGTAATCGCTGCAGTCTTTCGACCCGTCGTCGGTCACCGTTACTATTAATTCACATGCGATACCGATGTACCTGGTGTCGGTTGCAGCGGTTACGCCGTTCTTAATAATAGTGTTCTTTTCTCCCCGATAGCCCGGCACTCCGTTGTTGTCGGCCACCAAAGCGGTAACTACTACGGGTTGCGCCACATTCCAATCGCTTTCGGTGAAGGTCAACTGGGCAGGAGAAACAGTGATCAGGTTAGGATCAACAGCTTGTGTACTCACCGTTACATCACCTGCAGGTTGGCTGGTGAGGCGCAGGGTATAAGTAGCCGTCTTGCCTTTCAATATGTTCAATTGAGTAACATTAGACACTATACCTACCGATGAGAGTTTCAACGAAGTTGCCGTATTACATCCTGCCGCATCCCTTACTTCTATAGCGTAGTCACCTGCGGGCAGATTTTCAATTATAGACGAACAAGTACCGCCGGAGATATGGTAAGTATAATTACCTGAACCGCCCGATGCTATGATACCAATGATACCGTTAGACTGTCCGTTCGTAGGATGTTGCATTACATTTACGATAGCCACCAATTGAGTCGGCTGATCAACAAATATGCTCAATGAATCCGACAGCGTGATGTTATCGGCGTCGCGTACATAAACCATATGCCATCCGCCGGTAAAGCCCGTTAATACGGGGTTACTCAACCAAGCTGCTCTATTCATATCCGAACTGTACTGATAGTTACCGCTCGCTGTTATCGTTACCACACCGTCATTGCCGCCGTAGCAGGTTACAGGAGTAGTCACTTCGGCCGTGAACGTGATCTTGTCGGGATCGGCCAACACTACACCGGCAACGGCAGTACAGCCATTGCGGTCTTTCACCATCAGGTTATAGTGATTAGCAGCAAGTCCCGCAAATTCATTGCTCATCTGGTAGTTCACACCATCGTTCATAGAGTAGTTATAAGGAGCAACACCACCTGCGGCCGTCAATATGATCTTACCGTCAGCGCCACCTGCCGTGGTTACCGGCTCGACAGCAGCTGAGAGCGCCAGTTTTTCGGGCGCCACTACTACCACTTCGGGACCTTCGGTAATACGGTTCAAGCTGAGTTCCTTCACGTATACCGTGTAGGTACCGGCAGCTACTCCCGTGATCATACCTCCGCTATACCAGTTCAACTGGTTGATAGAGAAGCTATAAGGAGCCCTGCCGCCCGAAGCGCTAACAGAGATTACTCCGTCTGAAGCGCCGAAGCAGGTCGGTTGCTGCGCTACCATGGCCGTAACCGTAGGTAGAACAACAGGATCATCTCCTCCTCCAATATCGTTCACTTTGATAGTACCGGTAGCTATGCAACCGTTGTTATCTTTAGCTTGGATGCTGTAAGTACCCGCACCTGTAGTGAACATGCCGGTTTCATTCTCACTGTTATTGAACATGTAGCTGTAGGGAGCCGTTCCACCGGTTGCAGAGAGTTGTATTTCTGCATCCCGTGCACCGGGACCCGACAGGTTACGTATCATCGAAGCAGTTACCTCCAGTTGTTTCGGACTGTTGATCACCACATTGTCGATAGTAATTGAGTTCACCGGCGTTGAGTTATCCTTAGCATACAGGCTGTATGTTCCGGCAGCTAATCCGGTAAAGCTGTTCGAAGTACCGAATACATTGCCGTCGAGGCTGTAGGTATATGAACCTGAACCACCTGTTACCGTCATCACTATCTCACCTGTAGGATCACCTGCACAGAGGAGGTCTTTAGTGGCGTAATGAGCGCTAAGCTGGGCAGGTCCGTCGCCGATCTGTACCTGACGACTAATCGTGGTTGTACAACCGGATTCGGAAGCCGTAATCACATAACGACCGGCGCGCAGATTATTGAAGGTAACGATATCCGTTGACGGAGCAGTAATAGCCGTAACGTCTATCAAGGTGAACAAGTAAGGAACCTGACCGCCCGAAGCCGATACGCTCACCGAACCATCGGCCGAGCCGTAGCTTGAAGTACCGGTAACACCTTCTATGCGGAATTCCAAAGGATCAGCCATCGTCACATTCACTGTCGATGAGGTCAAACAACCGCGCGGGTCTTTCACCAATACATTATAGTATCCGGCCGACAGGTTGTCGAACACGGCAGAAGGAGTCCAACGGCCGCCATTCACCGAATACTGCAGGTTATTACCGGTAGCGGAAACGGTGATCTTCGCATTATTGTTGCCGCAGCTTGCCGGGACAACCGCAATATCATTAATTACGGGCGCCGGAGCGGGTTCAGCGATCGTGAGCGTCAATACCGTGCTTGTTGCAGCAGCATTATCCGTAGCTTGTACTTCGTAAGTACCCGGAGCCAAGCCGGCAAATACGGCTTCGGTCACATTAACAGCAGGAGTACCGCCGGTAATGGTGAACGTGTAAGGAGCGGTACCACCGGTTGCACTAACGGCGATCTCACCATTATTGCTGCCGGGGCAGATCTCTTCTTTCTTCACGGATGCCATAAGCGTTATACCGGGAACAAGGGGATCATCCGACGTAGCAGCCGCAATAGCCACCATCACTTCGGGCGATTGACAAACCGCATTGTTCTTATCGTTAGCTCTAAAGGCATGTGTACCTGCGCTAAGCTGTGAGAACAGTACATTGTCGACCCAGCTGCCACCATTCAATTGGTATTGGTAAGCGCCGGAGCCACCTCTGGCTGTCAACTGCACTGCTGCATTTTCTCCGGCCATATTAGCGGGAGTTATGATCTCAGCCGTCAAGCTCATCGAAACAACGGGATCCACCGTTACGTCAATAGATACTCTCTTATCAAGCTGGTCTCTTACCAAGATCGTATGTACACCGGCCGAGAAGCCCATCGGAATAATACTACCACTGATAATACCACCCCAACTTGCTCCGTTATCCAATGAGTACCAGTAAGGACCTGTACCATTAAGGATAGTCACGGTAATCTGGGCATCGGACGCCTCCGTACAGGTCAATCCATGGGTAACCATTGCAGAAGCGCTGAGCACCTGGGTAATCGTACCTGAGTACTCACTTATTACCACCGGCAACTGTATAGCGCACTGGTTAGCGTCTTTCACATGAACATAGTTGGTACCTTCATACAATCCTATCAATGCACCACTGATAGAGAAATTATTAGGCGCACCCGTAGCAGAGTATAAATAGCCACCGGCACCACCCGTAGCTTCGAGGGTCACCGTAGCATCGCCGGCACCCGGCGCACTCACACCGGTTACCTGAAGTATAGTCGCGCCCAGCTTGTCGGGTTGTGTCACTTCAGCCGTTACGGTAGTAGTACATTCGTTGGCATCTTTCACCGTAAACACGTAAGTACCGGCAAATAAATCACCATAGCTGGTGTTCGTCGTATACGCGGCGCCGTTCAAACTTACAAGGTAAGGAGCTACACCGCCGCTGATTGAAAGTTCAATCGCACCGTCGGATCCGCCGTTACACAATACGTTGGTCACCGTCGCGTTATCTATAGTCACATGCGTTTCGGGTTCCGTGATCACAGCCGTTGTTTCGGCAGAACATGAAACACTATTGCTTGCTGTGATTCTGTAAACACCGGCCGAAAGACCTGTAAAGTTTCCGGTAGTATTTTCAGCTACCACCTGACCGGTAGCAACATTGTACAGCGTGAAGGTATAAGCCATTGCCGAAGGCTGAGCAGTCAGCACAATAGCACCGTTCTCAGCGCCTTTACAATTCAAGGTCAATACACTTGCCGCTTGGTCGACGTTAAGCGTCAGACTGGGCCACAAGTAGTAGGTCTTCGTTACAGAAGTGCCTGCGCAGTCGTTTATCTTCGGCGTTACCTTGTAGGTCACCGTTTGAGGACTGTTTCCATCACCCACATAAGTCAGGATCTCTGAAATTTCGGTAACTTCACGTAAGCCTTCTGCATTTCCATCAACGCTCCTTTCCATGAAGTACTTCGTATTTGGCGTACCGGTAAGGGTAATATCCACTTTATAACCATCGCAAACCGTTTCTTCGGCAAGTCCGGACGACAGTGTCACTGTGGGAACCGGATGCAGAACGATCTTGTATGCGGGTGAGTAAGATACATTACATATACCGAAATCGGGGGTTCCGTCGCCTTCTACTTTTATACGGTAGAGCCACTCACCGTCGTTGCCGGCAGTGTTGGTCACCTCATAAGTGTCGGCCGTGCTACCGAGGTTTTCCCAGGCGGTCATACTACGCCTGCGTTCCCAGGTATACGTATTAGCGGGATCACGGAACGTTTCCATTTCATGTTTGAGGGTAGCCGAAGCGTCCACACACAATTCCGCTACGGTAGCTGTTACCGTACCACCGTCAACAGCATCCAAGTAGGTAACCTGTATTTCGTTGTTAGAGTATTCCGTACCGCACATGTCTTCGTATTTCAAACGATAGAAATATGTTGCAGGCACAGTATTCGTCACAGAGTAGTAGTAGTTGCCCATAGGATTGCCACCCGTGGCCGTTTCCCATTCTGTTCCTGTCCGTTGTTGCCAGGTAGCCGTACCGTTGGCCAAGGATTTACTTGACACCAACACCACTTCTGCACCGGCGCAAACAATAGTAGATGTAGGGCTTTGTCCGTATAGACTCAAGGTAATATCGTCCATAGCTTCTCTCACTACCACTGCCAAAGGCGTCACGGAGTACACGGGGTCGCAAGACTCGCTCACGGCTTTTACCCGGAATACATACGTACCTGCAGACGAAATGGAAATAGTAGCTGTAGTGTGGGTTGCTGCTGTCCAGGTCTGGTACGCTTCATCAGCTTCGCCGGATTTCTTCCACTGCCAGCTAATGGTGCCCTCAGTATTGGTCACCGTTACTTCGTTGGATGTTCCCTCGCAGATAGTATATACCGAGCCGCTACCTTGCGGGTTTTGTATAAGACCTGCTGCAGGGGCCGGATTCACCGTAATCGTAGCCGCCGCAGAGGGCTTGAAAGATACGGTACCCCATAATTCGGCACGGAAGTACCACTTACCCTTATGTTCCGGCAGAGAAGAGGTGAACGTATAATTGATCGAATTGCTATTCGGTATATCAACCCAATCCTCACCATTTCTACTTGACTGCCATTTAGACACCCTGCCTGTGTGGCCGGACAATGTCAAATGAACAGCAGTGCCTTCGCAGATTGATTTAGCGCTTAAATCCGTGTTCTCCACCAGCACAGCTTGACCGCCCACAGCCGGAAGTATAAATTTAACCTCAGCCGCAGTAGTATGTGTAAAGGTGCCGTAGGACGTCAATCTATCATCTTTAGCCACTGCACGGTAGTATGCTGTCGTAGCACTTTCTACGTCGGGTGAGAATGTGATAACGCTATTATCTGCTTCCGAATAGGTATAGGTCACGCCTGCGGGCAAACCATCCGCTATAGGTTCCCAATAAGTTGAACCGTTATAGCTATATTGCCATTCGTACGTTACCGTACCCACACTGTTAGTAGTGCTGGCCGTTAGTTTGTCGGACACACCATTTTCTACTTGCAGGGTCATCGGAGTTACGATTACTACCGGTTCGTCCACCACGATCAGGTCGGCGGTAGCGGTCAAAGCGCTACAACCCACTATATCGGAAGCTATAGACAACGCATAAGTATGGGTACCGGTTGCCGTAATGCCGGAAACCGCCAGGGTGTTATCGTCTTGGACATAATCAGCACCGGCAGGCATATCATTCGCCAAATCAGCACTATTATGTTTCCAAGTGTAAGTGTATGCACCTTCCGTGCCGACAGTAGCCGTAATGGTAGCGCTACTGTTCACCACGATCATATCATCCGGAGCATAAGTTATCGTAACCTCAGGTTGTGTGATCACCTTCAGCACATAAGTGCCCGGTGAGTCTACCCAGTCGTTGCTACAAGCGCTGAACACCTGACGGGTGTAAGAAGAGGTGCCTGTTTCACTGGTTGAGGGTGTAAGTTTGGAGTCCGTATCACCTTCCAGTTTCTCACCGTTCTTATACCATTGGTAGGTGGGCGTTTCACTTCCACCGGAAGCATCTGTGCCGATCGGATCTACGTCACCATCTTTACATACGGTTACCGTCTTGTTGTCCACCGAGCCGGCGTCAAATGCCGGGTATACATCAATGGTCAATTCCGCAACGGCCGGATCACAATCGCCATTCAGCGCCGTAAACTTGAACATTGTTTTTTCCGTCAGGGTTACTGCCGTCATCGTGCCGGAAGCGCCGGGAACCGGCGTCCAGTTTGCACCATCGTCAACCGATTGTTCCCAACTATAAATAGTGATCGGCATCGCACCGGTCATATCAACGGTCAGGGTAGCCGGCGTACCGATACACACTGTTGCAGCCACATTGCTGTTAATCGTTCCGTTGATGCTCAATTTCGGTATTACACGGAAGGTGTAGGTACCGGTAGACCATTTAGCGCCGTTGCTATTGTCGGTCACTTCGCGGGTCACTGCGTATACGCCCGGAGTATCAGTATAGAGATCGTCTACGTCATAATATGTGGCCGTTGAACTATGCACGGACACACCATTGATGTACCAGTTATATGTATAGGTACCGTCGCCACCTGCTGCGCCGTCGCCGGCTACTTCTTCTACCGTTACCGGTGTTTCGGCACAGATAGTAATATCATTTGTAGTAATGGCGCCTGCATATAATTGCGGATTATCACCGGAACCATACATATCTACGAATTTCGTAGCCGTACTGCTCATTGCATCACTAGTACAATCGCTGTTGGGCACCGTCACCGTTACCGTGAAGGTAGTAGGCGTGGTTATCCTGGCGGTATAGTAATGTTCCGTATTAGGAAGGGGCGTAACGCCAAGGGCTGTCCGCGCCACCCATGCATAGGTGGCACCGAAAATATTGGTAGCCTGCAGGCTCGTTGTTTCATTCGGGTGTACCTTTTCAGGATTAGCCGTCAACGTAATTGGAGGTATAGCACCATCGTCGGGTGTTACCACCACCACGTAAGTGCCGGCAGAAGGCGCTTGAGCATCCACACATCCGTTATCTACGGCTACACGCGTATAGCTTCCCGGTTCTCCAGGCTGATAAGTCGCATTGTTAGCGCCGGAGATAGGATCGGTAGCGCCGTTGCGATACCACAGGTAGCTGATCGGTCCCTCGCCGCCTGTGGCAGGCTGCAGCGAAGCGATCATTTGCATATGACTAAAGTCGGTGTCGCAAACATAGTAGATAGAGTTATCAATAGCGCCGCCTTTGAGTTGATCGGACACCGTAATGGTTGGTCCAACCCGGGTCAACGATGCACAAACACCATTGCTTACCGTAACACGGTAGGTTGTATTGAGGGTTAACGGACCGGTAGTACAAGTAGCGGCGTCGCCACCTCCCGTGGTTACCGGGAACCAGTTGATGCCGTTATCGTATTCCCACTTATAAGTAGTAACATCCGAAGAAGCTTCTACCCAAACATCCGTTGATGCGTCATAACATACAGCTGTTGAACCCATGATATTCGTGATACGGGGTTGTGTCATCAGGGTGATTACAAATTCACCTTCCGACCACAAGGCACTGCCGTCATTCGTTACACGGCGGGTGAAGCTGTTCGCTCCTTCGCTCATATAAGCCGTTGAAGGCGACAGGGTTGCTTGCGTTGCGCCCTGTATAACCCTATTATTTACACGCCATTCGTACTGATAATCGCCCAATTTGCCGCCGGAAGGCGCAGTTTCCTGGCCAATAGCAGGCAGTACACCGTCTATACAGATAGATTCCGAGCCGTTTTTAATAGCACCTGCATTAAACGCTACAGCATAAGCTGTTACGGTAGAAGGTGCACTAGCCGATGAGAACGTGCTGTTGGCACAAGCGCCACCGGTAGTTGTTACGGTGGCCGAAGCCCTGTAATACATCGGAGCGGCAGTAGCCGGCTGTGAGGTGATCCGGTATTGGTCGCCCAGCGGATGCCAAGCCACATTATCCGAGCTATATTCCCATTCGTACACAGCGCCGGCAATATTGGTAGCCGTGAGTTCCACTGTAAAAGTTTCGTGGGTTCGAACAGAGTCCGGAGTAACGATGAAGTCTATTTCTGTCGCGTCGGAAACTTTCCGCAGCACATACACACCCTCAGAAGGAGTATACGACGGATTACATGTAATATTACGCACCCTGCGAGTAAAGCTGGCAGGCGCATTATCATCGACCATATCTGTTGTGATCAAGAGTTCCGGAGTGTCTATAAACTCACCGGTTCCTTCATCATACATCATGCTACCATTCTTATACCAGCGATAGGTATAGCCTACACTGGGGTTACCGCCGGTAGCTGCTGTAATGCTCCGTACAGGTTGAAGTTCGGCACCTTCGCAGATCAACATTTCGGTGCTTTCAATAGCGCCGGGTTTAAATGCGTCGTATACCACCACCATCATATCCGAAGAGGGGTCACTGTATGAGCAAGCGCTATTTTCCAGTACGCTTACACGGAAGGTTGTAGATTCGGTAAGGCCGGTCATGCTGAGCACATTGCTCGTAGAAGAGGTTTCGACCTCCCAATAGCCACTGCTTGCCGATTTCTTTTCCCATTTGTAAGTAGCCGTTTGCAAATCGTCGTCAACGCGGAGCGTTACGGCCGTACCTTGGCATACGGGATTTATGGGGTATTCCACCCTTCCAAGTTCAGCCCCGGGCACCACCGTTAAGGTATAGGCGCCTGCAGTAGCTTTCTCAACGTCGTGAGCATCTATTACTTTGCGGGTAATTACATATTCGCCCGGCGTGTTGAGGTACTTAGCAGCTATCTCATATTCATTCGTTGTCGTTTCTTTTTCAAATACACCATTTACATACCACAGGGAACGGTAACCACCCGACGCACCGCCGGAAGCATCAGGCGATGCAGCTACCCGGTAGGTGCCTGTTGTTCCGACACAAATCGTAGTTCCGGAGCTGAGCTCACCGCCGTTTAAGGGTGCAGACAAGGTTTCCACCAACACCTGCTTGGTATAAATAGTGTTATCGTAGTCGCAGCCGTTAAGGGTAGCGGTTGCCTGGTATACCCTGGCGCCATCCCAGTCTACTAGTTCCACCGTACTAAAGGTAGTGCCGTCAACCGGTTCTTCCGCAGGCATTACTTGTTTCCAGGAATAAGTAGCTCCTGCAATATTGGTGGCCAGCAAGGTAACATTTTCACCCTTCTGTACCGGATTCGGAACAGCCGTTAAGTTAAAGGCGCTGGCATTGGGCATGGTTTCCTTAGCCCTCACCTCTACCGTGTAGGCGCCGGTAGCATCTACAGGAGTACTGCAAACGAGGTCTACCGCTGCACGGGTATACACCACTGTGCCTGTAGCAGCAAAGTCAGAGGGTTGCGGAGTATATGTCGCTTCTTTAGCGCCGAATATTTCAGTAGTACTACCATTGCGGTACCAGCGGTAAGTAATATTACCGCTTCCGCCGGAAGCATTGCGCACAGAGCCAATAGTTTGCGGGTCGCTACCTTCACAAGCGATGTAAGTAGTGGTAGGAATAGCGCCGGCATCTATCTTATCGTGTACCGTTACGGTAATCTCGCCGATAGCTTCACAACCACCCGATTGCGATACACGCACGCGGTAGTCGGTTGTACGGCTAAGATCACTGAATGTACGGGTATTGCCGGGCGTCACCTCGTGCAACAACCAACCGCTGCCAGCCTTTTCTTCCCAAGTATAGTCAGCACCCGGCACGTTGGTAGCCGTCAAGTCAATAGACGCACCGTAGCACCGGGGTTCATTGCTGGAAGCCGTAAGCGTTATCTTCGGTTGATCCACTACAGTTAAGGTATATTCACCTTCGGACTGCAGTTCTTCACCGGAAGCGTCGGTCACCCAACGGGTAAATTTATACACGCCTGCTGCAAATACATGCTCCGTTGAGGGTATGTATTTCACATCTTCGGCACCAGGTATATATTTATCTCCCAACTTCCATTGATATTGATAGTTACCGGCGCCACCTGAAGGAATTGTTCCGGTGATAACGGTACTATTTATAGGTATGCCTGCGCAAATAGTCTGCGCACCGGCGGTGATACTACCCGGCGAGAATTTCTCGGTAGGGAAAGTAATCGTAGCCGCGGTACCGGAGGGCACCTGCGTTGAGTTTCTAAAACAGTTGGCAGTGGTTGCCACCTCAGCCTCAGCCCTATAGTAGGCAGGACTATGTGTAACCGTCGCTGCGTAGGTATAAGCATTTGCATCATCGATCTTCTGCCAATCACTGTCTTTACCTGTTTTGCTAACGTACCAGGTGTAAGTAGCGCCGGCCACGTTGGTGGCTGCGAGCGTTACCTCAGCATTCCTGTAGGTTTCCTTATAAGAAGGTGTAATATCAATCTTCAACGTATCGGAGCCTTCCTGGGTAAGCATCTGGATAACATACGATCCTTCAGAAGGCTGAGCGGCAGGTGCACAGTTGGAAACAGGAGATAGCCCCAATGTGGTATTACTTGCACTACGTGTCCAGGTGCCCACCACTTCGGTAATATTTCCGAAGATTGAAAAATCACCTTTATTGATTGACGCACCTAAGGTGTAGGGCCAACCGGTGTTTTTACGCCATGAATAGGCATATCCGTCGTTAGAGTCACCACCGGAAGCATCTTTAGTAGAAGGAATCTGCAAGTCGGCGAGTTGTGTACTGGGACAAATAAACAACGTAGTACTTTCAATGGCGCCGGGGGTAAATTCAGGACGTACATTGATTGTAGTTGAGACAACGCCTTCGCAACCGTTGGGCAATGTAGCCGTCACACGGTAAATCGTTGTTGCCAAAAGCCGTCCGGGGTTATATGTATTGGTCTGCACCTGTATGGTTGCCCACAAGCCACTGCCGGCTTCTGATTTTTCCCAGGTATAAATAGCTCCTACCACGTTAGTAACTTCCAAATTGCCGGCGGGAACATCATAACAATAGGTAGAAGGCGCCGTAATGGTCAACGCGGGAGCGGCCGTTACGGTCAGGACATATTCACCGGTCGAAACAGCTTCAGCGCCGGTAACATTATCTTTCACCTTTCTCTTAAAGGTATACTCGCCCGCGGTGTAGCTGCCCAACGAGTAAGAAGCCGTTGTAACAGTTGTAGCGGCGCCATTAATTTCCCAAATATAGTTATAATCACCACTACCGCCGCTGGGCACTGTAGTGCTGGACAGCACGGTATTCACCGTAGCGCCGGCGCACACTGTAGCCGCACCGGCTGTAATAGCTCCTCCATCCAACTGCCTGCGTACTTCTACCACAGCCCAGTCGCCCGAGGGTGATATACAACCCTTGTCGGTCACGGCCGAAGCCTTGAAATAATGTGCAACAGCCGTCAGGTTAGCTGCGGTGTTGTTCTTGGCGTTACCGTCCAGGAGTGTCCAGTTCGCGCCGCCGTCGATACTCGTTGACCAGGTATAGGTAATACCGCTGGCGCCGGATATGTCGTCCGCCGTTAGGCTAACACTTCCATTATAGTTCACTGAAGCCGGATCGGCAACCACATCAATCGGATCATTAGCGGTTATCGTTAACACCCATTCGCCGGCCGAAAATTCTGCATCACCGCACTTTTGGTCAATGGCTTTACGCGTATAGCTTATCGCACCGGACACCTCCGTATCGGCTACAGGCGGCAAGTAGGTCGCGTTTGTAGCGTCATCCACGATAGCTATTCCGTTCCTATACCATTGATAAGTAATATCGCCACCCTTGGCATCCGTCTCGCTACCGATAAGTCCGGGCGTTCCGCCCACACAAACGGTTTGACCGTCTGTCTTGATAGCTCCTTCCTCAAATTTATAAATATGTAAGGTGTACGAACCGCCGGTTTGTTTCCAATCCGAGCAAGCGCCGTCTTTCACCCAATGCGTGAACACGTAATCAGCGTGCTGCTCCGTATAAGCAGACGGAACCGTATAGCTCAACGAATTTGTACTTCCTATGGCTACTACTGTGCCGGAACCGTCGTCCACACGCCACTCGTAAGTGTATGTGCCGTCGCCGCCGGTAGGTTTAACACCCGTATACGTCAACCCGAGCGATTCTGTAATATTGAAGCAAACCGACGATGCGGAAGAAGTGAAGGTTCCTGCCTTCAACTCATCCAACACGCCCATACTTCCTCCGATGTATACAGAGTCCACCACCTCGCCTAAAGCAACGTACAACCATTCGTCGTTCGCCGCAGGGCCATCGGGCCTGTCGCCTAAGGGCACGGTAAACGTGCCGGGGCCGGGATTAGTCACGGTGCAGGCCGGGCTGTCCTTCGAGCCTTTAGAAGGCCACCAGAACTTGTAGTCGCCTCCTGTTCCACCGTCGACAACTGCAACGCCAAACTGTGCGCCGCCTACGCCATCGCCAAAACAAGCGTCGCGAACCTGCTTAATAGAAAGGAAGATTCCTAACTTACAATCTCCGGCAGCTTCTTTGCCGTTACCACCTTTGTAAGGCACTTGTATTTGTACCGGAGTACTGGTAAACGAAAACGACGGAACTTTCACCGCACTGTTCCCGTTAAGATAATGGCTTGGATCTTGTGCGTAACCTGTTGATAAACCTAACAGGCAACAAACCAAAGCGATCAAAAGTTTTTTACTAAAATGCTTTATCATAAGAGTATATTATATCTCGAAATAGGCTACAAAGGTAGGAAATAATCCTTAAATCCCAAGCCTTTACAGGGGCTATAGAGCGTTAAAAAGCCATAACAGGCTCGTTAATTATTGTTAACCTTTTCAGAGAGTTGTTTTTATGGGCTTTTTTTTGTAATTTTGTCGAAAACTATATAAGTTTATGAATCAGAACTATTACTGTGTAATTATGGCCGGCGGGATAGGCAGTCGCTTCTGGCCTGTAAGCCGTAATCTCCGCCCCAAACAATTTCTTGACATATTAGGTACGGGCAAAACTTTTCTGCAGCAAACGTTCGACCGCTTCGCCCAAATCATTCCACGTGAGAACATCCTGATTGTCACGGGCCACGCCTACGCCTCACTGGTGAACGAGCAGTTACCCGGCCTTGACCCCGCGCAGATCCTTTCGGAGCCATCGCGCTGTAATACGGCACCTTGCATTGCCTACGCCACCTATAAGATCATGGCGAAGGACCCTAACGCCACCATTGTGGTAGCTCCATCCGACCACCTGATTATCAATGAACAGGAATTTCTCCGGATCATCGGCAAAGCGATGACCTTTGCCGGCGGGAAGGATGTTTTGGTCACATTAGGCATTAAGCCTACACGCCCCGAAACCGGCTATGGCTATATTCAGCTGACCCTCAATAAGAAAAAAGAAATACCGGCTATGGGTGAACCGTATAAGGTGAAGACTTTCACCGAGAAGCCCTCCCTTGAACTGGCGAAGGTGTTTGTGGAGAGCGGCGAGTTTCTTTGGAATTCGGGAATTTTCGTATGGACGGCGGCAGCGATCCGGAAAGCGCTAAAAACCCTTCTCCCTGAGGTTGATACACTTTTCGAACAGGGACAGGGCAAATATAACACGCCGGAAGAAACCGACTTTATTAAGAAAGTATATACCGAATGCCGCAGCGTATCCATCGACTACGGCGTAATGGAAAATGCTGATAATGTGCATGCTTTCCCCGGCGACTTCGGATGGTCGGACTTAGGCACCTGGGAGTCGTTATACCTGCAATGGGAAAAAGACACCCAAAGCAATATGGTGGATGCACGAAAGGCCATGCTAGACAAGGTAAGTAACAGCAGCATAGCTGTTTCCAATCCCGAAAAATTGGTGGTGATAGAGGGTCTCAATAATTATTTAGTGGCCGACACCGACGATGTGCTGCTCATTTGCCCCCGCAATAACGAAGAGCGCATCAAGCAAATAATGAAGGATGTAGACCCGAAGTACTTATAGAGTGATGAGTGATAAGTGATGAGTGATAAGTGGGTGTAGGCAACTGCTTACTGTTGAGAGTCAACCTTTTCACCCTTACACCCTTTACCTCTTAATACTCCCACAGGTCGCTTTCGAAGTTCATCAGCTCATTTTTCAGGCGTTCCGATTCCAGCATAACATCCAAGCCGGTACGTGTATAGGTTTCTATCTTACGGTTATTCTGGTTGTTGGAAACAGCCGTAATGTAAGAAGCAAAACGGCGGTTCTGCAGCAGGTCATCGAAAGAAATTTGCCCCATATCATTTTCTCCCACAAAGCAAATGGTGTTAGCCAGCACCTTGCGGGCGTCGGGATAATAGATCCAGAACAATTGTTTTTTCACTACTTCGACCTCTTCCGCGTCTTCGCCCTCTTCGCCTCCGGCATCAAATTCTTTGGCATATACACGGATGGGACATACACCTATAATGCGGATGAACATCTGCGAGAGGCGTTTGTCGAAATACCAGTCTTCTTTGATGAGCAGTTCCTGCACTTCGCCCCAATGGAACTGGCCTTTAACAATGATTGTGGTATCGCCGGAACCATCCATTTTAGCGCGGGTTAATGTATCGTCGAGCGCCTCGAAGCGAGTAATTAGCTCACTCGCAGGAAGCTCTGTGATAAACTCGTCGCTATCGGTGTCGTAGGCCTTCAATGTACCTTGTTGAACAGCTCCCACAAGGGTTTGCACAAAACTTTTGCGCGAACGAAGCACTTCGGTAGGGTAATACAAAGGATAGTTTATCTTTTCCCTTAAGTCGAGCGTGCGCCATACGCGCTTCGACCAGAAAATATCTGCTTCCTGTATAGCCGGATAGGGCGTCGGCTCTCTTTCCTTTACTTGCTCCCGCTTAACGATGCCGTCAAGTACGAGGCTCTTTTTTTCATTTTCCACCTGTTGTGCGCAGGCTAATGAAACGAATAATAAGAAAGATACTAAGGTAATTGTCTTTTTCATACAAACTACTTGATTTTTATAGATACTTCGGACAGCTCGACGGTTTTTCCGTCGGGGCCCACTGCTTTAATGTCGGTAAAAAATACGCGTTGGCCGGAACGCAAGCGGTTGAATACATTCCGGTGTTTGTCGCCAAACAGATTTGATTGGGCGGTTTCTTCCGCCGCATATCCGTCGATGGATGCGAATACGGTGAACGACACCACACGATAGCGCAGG
>DBDM01000172.1 GCA_002293585.1 Bacteroidales bacterium UBA932 | reverse complement strand
TCCAAAATTCGTTCCGGGAATCGAGTGTTAAATCCGAGTATCATCTTTTTAGCTTTTATATATTTAATGACCTTGCCTGGCTAACGGCACCATAGCCGATGCAGGCTATTACAAGCACTGTATAGGCTATGAAAAATGCCCAAACAATAGCTAACATGCAATAAGATATCTTTTTCATAGAATTAAATTTTAATAGTTATTTTCATTCCCCATACTTTGCCGCCCCTTCCTCCCATATTATAAACGGCGCACAGGCGCCGTCGGCATACCGGCTAACCGGTTGGGTGATCCGGTAACCCTCGACAAACAGTTTGACATTGGCGTGAAACCGGATTGCCCCGGCGGTGCGGCCGGCCGGGTTCTTGCCGTCGGCGTGGCTGATGAAAACAAACAGCTTCCGCGGAAATTCGTCCACCAAGGCCTTGGCGGTATCTTTGTTTAAGCCTGAGTACTGTATGCTGTCAATCACGATAATATCCGGGCTTTTGGGCCGCTGCAGGCGCAGGCGGAGTTCGTTAATAGGTTCCTTATCTAAGAGTATAAAACGTTTGGCCACAGCCACCATACCAGTACTCTTAACCGCCTTTTGAAGCGATAATGACAGCCCCTCTTCCAGTGAATTATAGCCCACACGGCCGAAGTTGGTAAGATACTTACAGAGCGCCAAAGCGAAGCGGGTTTTACCGTGCCCGGAACCGCCCCATACCAACCAGCACCCGCCCAGTTCCGGCCGGCCGAAACTATCCAGCCACGGCCCGGAGAAGTTCATCACCCTGGGACTGTAGCGGATAATGTCCGTTACGCTTTTTGCCCTATTTTGTACCTTCTTTGCCACTAATCAGCTATTGCAAAAGGTTGTTCTAACAGTTTGGCCAGGCGGCGGTCGCGGGCGGCCTTGCTTGGAAAACGCTCAAGCGTGCACCAATCCTCCGCAACCTCTTTCTGTTTATATTTTATCCGCACAGTCGGATAATCATCGGTGCGCAGGATGGTAAATCCTGCGTTAATCACTTTTTCCTGACTTTTTGCATCCATATTTTAAGCATTTAATCGTTATTAATTTTCCGTTTAATGGCATGTACCTGGCGCTTAACCCGGCGCATATCCCCCTCGCTGTCCTTGACTACCTTGCTGATTAAATCGGGGTCATCCACTCCGTTAGCCTTACATACTGCAGCGATATCGGCGGCACCGATACCCTGCAGTTCGATGAACCGGCGGCCCATGCGGCTGTACAGCTCCTTATAGCCCTTTTTGTTGTTTCGCACACCCCGGTGGATGCGCTTAGCCAAGTGGTCGGTGGCCACCATCACAATACTGCAATGATCTTCCAGCTGATTGTACAGGGTAATGAAAAAGTACAGCACCTGGTCGCTGAGTTTATCCATTTCGTCGGCGATGATCATCGGACAGTCGGCAGATTTCAGTATGCGCACCACCTCGCGCATCATATCGCTGACCTTTTCGCCGGCGGCGGTGCGGCCCATGGTGGCCAATAACTCTTGCAGGAAGTCCTTGCGGTTCCAATACTCGTTGCACGACAGCAGGAATACGTCGCTGTTATTCTCTGCATAATTGCGCAGCATTACACTTTTACCGGTTCCGGCCTCACCGGTGATAGCCATCACTAGGGCGTTGTCCTGTGCATCGGCCAGGACTTTCATCATTAGCTTGTAGTCGCGGGTTTCGACGATTTTCCAGTCCTTTTTACTAAAGCCGATAGCAGCGGCCACACGGCGCCACATTTCCGGCTTAATCTGATCCCATTCGCCACCAATCATGTGTGACACCGTGGCAGGGCTTACACCAATAGCTGCCGCTCCTTTGTTCTGCGATCCTTTACGCTCGCAAAACTGTTCCAATACGTCAGCAATTTGTCTTTTCGTAGAATTTTCCATAACTTTGTTGTGATTTTGGTGGGCTTGCCGTATGGCGGCCCTTGTTTATTTTATTAAGGTTAGTATAAATCAAAGGGATTAATCTCACTTTCATCCTCCGGCTGTCCATTCGCCGAAATGAGTACCGGCTCCACATCTTCTACCGGTGGTAACTCACGGGCCGCGTTGCGCCTGTCCTTATGCTGCCCCCGGCTGTCCGGGATGCAAATACGTTCCAGGATTTCCAGTTCGGGCACCGGTATGACTGCCGGCAATTCCTTTTTTAGCCTGGTCACATGTCCACCGACCCGGTCGATCAGCGCGTGGTTAAATTCATCTACGCGCTTCTTAGCCTCCGCATCACTCTCGCAACGTTCTTTAAGCGCCATAGGCTGCACGTATTTGCGTTCCAGCAGAAAGCGCAGCGTGGCGTCATCATTAAAGGCTACAGCCTGCGAAAGGTCGTCAGGGTCATAGCGGATATTCCAACGGGTGCCGTAGTGGTTACGGAAATTCAAATCAAAGCACTCGTAAAAACGCTCTATGCCGCCGATGGTGGGCGTAACCCCGGCACCCTCCAGCATGGATTTGTGTTCCAGCTGCTCCCCGAAGTAGTACAGGAAGTCGGCCATAGCCATGCCCAAGCGGTCGGCTTCGGGGACATCAGTCCAACGTGCCAGGTAGCGCTCCCGCTTCTTAGCCCGTTCGACCTCCATCATCCACACGATCTGATTACGACAACCGGCCTCGTCCGGAAAATTCTTTTTATTGGCCATCAACTCTTCCGTATTTGGCTGTGATTCCTTGCGAGCAGTTACATTGAATCCGCTCCAGTTCGGCAGAAATTGGCAATATGTCTTATTCAGGTAATGGTTGTATGGCTCCACTACCTTAGCCTTGGCATTGTGTACGCGCGCGGGGGTTACCTTATCGGCAACAGTAGCGTATAAAGGCTTCAGGCTGCTTATATGGTAGTTATCGCTCTGCAACTGGTGGGCGCGGTACATTTTGCCGCCAAAGAGTTCGGCGGTATGCTTCATGGCATTGCGCAGTGCCTCTTTGATAAGGGCGTTGTTTTCCTGCCGGCCTATGGCGTAACCTATCGGGTATTTTTCGCAGGGGTCAAGGACGATCACCACGGTGAGGCGGTTATGGTAGGTCGTGGCCGTCTTTCCCCCGATCTCGCTGATAGTAATTTCGTCAGTTTTTTGCCGTTTTTTCACGATTTCAACGGTTTCGGTACGCTGGTACAGCAGTTCTACCGTCCAGCCGTCCATTGTCCAATACAACAGCGGAAGCTGCGGCGCCCGGCGCTTAATCTGCATGGTATGCCGGTTCGAGAACGCCACAGCGCCATGGGTGCCGTAGTCCACTTCTAACCGGTGTTTTTTACGCCATACACCCACCGCCGACGGTGTAATAGGCTTCCAGCCCATATTGGAAGCCGTTACGTTATATACGTCCGCTATTTGTTTGTTGTCCAAATGCCGACCGTCACACAGCAGGCGCAGCATGGCGGCGCTCTTACTATCGTCGTTGACCTTAGCGGCGTATTGGTTCATGAAACTTCTATGAATTAAGCCTGCATATCCCTCTGCCTTATACCGGGCCATCACATCGCGCAGGCGGCGCTCATTGGTGGGCAGGGAGTGTGGATACTCCGTCCTGGGCAGACGGTTTGCGGCATCGGCCAGGGTGGCCAGGATGCCGGTAGTACTTCCGCCCATAGCGCGCTTGGTGCCGCGGCGGTCGGCCATAGCCCTGGTAATGGCGTTTAATACCTGTGCATTCATTATGTATTCGGCAATACGCTCCTCCGACAGGTGTCGGCCATCGGGGAGGGTGTAGGAGTTGTAAAATTCCTGTGCGGCAGTGTCAATTGTGATCCATCCGGCCAGCTGGTTGGTGGCGCAGTTGTCCTCCGGCTTACCGTGTACGGATATGATGGCCCGCTTCCTGTCCTCTTTGGCTATGGACTGCCAGATGATTTCGACCCCGGTACCGTAGCAGCCTCGGTTGGCGGTTTGAAGGTAGCCGCGGCGCTTGTCCGCCTTATATGTAAAATACGACAGTCCGGCGGCTTGCCATTCATCCAGTGTAATCAGTATGTTGTTTCCGTCTTTTCGCATTGTTTTTTACCTTGTTGCTCCCGCCGGGGGCTTGAACCCCGGTGCCTGCCAATGTCGGGAAATTGCTTATCTTTGTGCTTGAATATGACCAGTAACCAAACTAAAAAAGACAAGCGTTATGAAAATTGTAAACATGAATGAGATTAAGTATTCTTTAGAAAGAATGCGTTGCCCTAAATGTAGTGAACACCCAACAATATCTGTTGTTGGCGATAGTTTAAAAATCAGTTGCTGTTGTGAAACATTTAAAGAATTGCTAAATAAAACTGCTGAAACGGAGATTTCAAAACAAACACGCCAAAATATAGAAAAGCAGTTGAAAAACATATTTAAGTAGTTTTTACGATTAGTACCACTCCCACAACACGGGCTATTGATATTATTTTCTCATTATTAAGAAGGGTGGATTTGATGCTATTTNNGTTATCGTAGATCGTTCTTTAATTTCAATTTTCCAATCAAGTTTTACACCTGGTTGCTTATTTTGCTCTGTCTCTGCCGTGGTATCGTTTATAGCCTCGAAAAGCGCAGCACATACTTCATTTTCCACCTCTTTATTGGTCGCGCTTTTCGCCTCTATCTTCTCTGCCAAAGAATAAATGTGAATATTATTTATCATCTTTTTCATAATCGAATTATGGTCTTATACTCTTAAATCTTTTATCCATTGTCTTTAAGTCATATTTACCCATTGCGGCAGCGGTAAAAGCAATAACCGCCATTGCCCACTGATGTGTGGCCCCAAATAACACGGCTATGCAGGCAATAACACCCAGCGCCAGGAATAGATACATGAATATTTTACTTACTGTTTTCATGCTGCTAATATTTTCGTGATTTTACTACTTTGTTTTCCGCCCCAATAAAGGATATATCGTCTTTTTTCAATAAACCCTTTTTCAAAATAGGAAAGTGCCTTTTTTGCCTCTTTCAAAGTTGTGTAAACAGTCGGATGATAATATCCACGCCAATATTCCGCATCCGGCAGATCTNNAGTATATTTTTAGGGCTGTCTTTTGACACGAACACTTGATAAGTCAACGTTGTTCCAATAATTTCAGGTTTCATAGCTATTTTTATTGATTATATTCTTTCATTTTTTCAGTGGCCATAGTGCGGATAGCTTTATACTTTCTTACGCTATCGTCTCCGCGTAATGCCTTATACACTGTTTGTCGTGTAACACCCATCGTCACAGCTATTTCAGTAGCCATTCCTCGTTTTACAACTATTTCATTTTTTTTCATATCTTTGACCTGTTTTAACTTTTGTATATTTTTGACAAAGGTAATAGAGATTTTTCATCTAAACAAAATTTCATGAGAGATTTTTCAGTCATTAAAGATAATATTTTAAAATATCTTGATTATAAGGGTATTTCAAAGTATAAGTTTTACCAACAAACTGGCATTACGAATGGTATATTGTCTCAAAAAAATGGATTATCGGAAGAAAATACACTGAAATTTCTCTCTTGTTTTCCGGATATAAATCCCGAATGGCTACTAACCGGGGAGGGACAAATGATAAAAACAGAACAGGTATCACAAACCTCGCATAACACCAAAGGAATACCGTTAATCCCAGTTGAAGCAATGGCCGGTTATGCCAATGGTGATACACAGGTGATGGATTACGATATACATGATAATTACATTATTACTCCCGAATTTGAGAACCGTGGTATAAAGTATCTCATACGTGTATCCGGCTCATCAATGACCCCGAAGTACAATAATGGTGATCTGATAGCCTGCAGACCCATTGCTGATAATTCCTTTATTCAGTGGGGTAAGGTTTACGTATTAGACACTGATCAAGGGCCATTAGTTAAACGTTTATATCCATGCAACCCTAATAATGATGATTGTTTAGAGTGCCGTTCCGATAATTTCGAGAAATACCCTCCTTTTAAAATAGAAAAAACATCAATACGTCGTATGGCTATAGTTGTAGGGGTACTTAGGCTTGAATAAATTTGATCTAATTTGTACATCATCTTCCGGCCCTTTTATTCCGGCACACACATCTGAAAAAGCGGAAAAAATCATAAAATATTTATTTTTAAGTACTTATGATATATTACTATGAAAAAATAATGGTAATACACCCCCTGCAATCCGCTATTTTTAGCTGATTTTGTATTGTTTTTTTGTCGTACATACCTAAAAATCCACTGTTTTTTTACACTTTTTGACTCCCCAACTGGCACCCCAACATACTCCCCAAGTCTGTTTTTCGGCCTTTCAAACCGTTCGGCAAGGCACAAAAAAAGCCTGCAATCTGGGCAGGCGTAAAAATTATTATATTTGCAAAATAAATTTAAAATCAGCTATTTATGGATATTTTAGAGCGCAAGAAAAAGAAACCCGAATTTTACAAGCTGTATCTTAGCGGTAAATACACTCAAAAACAGATATCTACAATGATTGGAGTATCGGAGCAAACACTTGTTGAGTGGGCGAAGGAAATACCTATGAACCGATATATAAATGCGAGGGTAAATTTAGCGAAAGAACTTGAACGTTTGTCCTTGAATCCAAAAGACAATGAGCAACTTATATTTCAATATATAAAGCATCTGGATATANNCTCTTTTGTACCAAAATAACCGGCAAAATTTAAGTTTCATCAAATAAACTTTAATCACCGGCAAAAATTATTTAAGTACGATTAAAGTATTTTTAAGATTTTGGGACATTTTGTTTTTTATCCTTTTTTCAAAATCGGCTAAAATATAGTTATTTACGTGTTTCTTGTTTAGGACGTTTTGTTTTAGCCCCCATACGCTCGTTTTCGTCTAAGATGATCTTGCGGAGGCGCATGAAATGCGGCGTTACCTCTACGTATTCATCTTCCTGAATATATTCCAGCGCTTCTTCGAGGCTAAAAATAACGGGCGGTGCAATGGCCATTTTTTCATCGGAACCGGAGGCCCGCATATTGGTCAGTTTCTTAGTTTTGCACACGTTCACGCCTAAGTCGTCTGCNNACCTGTCCGGCATAAATTTCATCGCCGGGCGCAATGAAAAACTTACCGCGGTCCTGCAACTTATCTAATGCGTAGGCAATGGCCTGTCCGGTTTCAATAGACACTAAGGAACCGTTGATGCGTTGCTCTATCTCGCCTTTGTAAGGTTCAAAATCTTTGAAGCGGTGCGCCACAAT
>DBDM01000202.1 GCA_002293585.1 Bacteroidales bacterium UBA932 | reverse complement strand
TCCCCACTGAACTCCCTGCCTTGAAGCCCTACGACCCGGCGATCAACCACGCGCCGAAACGTAAGGACATATTGACCAAAGAGGAAAAAAAACTGGCGCTGAAAAACGCCCTGCGTTATTTTCCGGAGAAACACCATGCCGTGCTGGCGCCTGAATTTTATAAGGAACTGGAAACCTACGGGCGCATTTATATGTACCGTTTCCGTCCCGATTACGAAATGTATGCCCGTCCCATCGACGACTATCCGCACCGCTCGCGGCAGGCAGCATCTATCATGTTGATGTTGCAAAACAACCTCGACAAAGCGGTGGCACAACATCCGCACGAACTCATCACCTACGGCGGCAACGGATCCGTATTTCAAAACTGGGCGCAGTATCTGCTCACCATGCAATACTTAGCTACCATGACCGACGAACAAACCCTGGTGCTTTATTCCGGCCATCCTATGGGACTTTTCCCTTCGCATAAAGACGCGCCGCGCGTAGTGATCACTAACGGTATGGTCATTCCCAACTATTCCGGTTCCGACCATTGGGAAAAATTTAACGCCTTAGGCGTATCGCAATACGGACAGATGACTGCCGGATCATTCATGTACATCGGCCCGCAGGGCATTGTGCACGGCACTACCATTACCGTAATGAACGCCGCACGCCGTGTGACCAAAGCGGGCGACACCACCGGCGGAAAACTTTTCGTGAGCGCCGGCCTCGGCGGCATGTCGGGTGCACAACCCAAAGCAGCCGTGGTGAGCGGCGTGGTAGGTGTGATTGCGGAAATTAATCCTAAAGTCGTACACACACGCCACAGTCAGGGTTGGGTGAACGAAGTATACACCGATCTCGACGCGCTGATCCCCCGTATACGCCAAGCCGTAGCCGGTAAAGAAGCCGTATCGCTGGCCTACCAGGGCAATGTAGTCGACCTGTGGGAACGTTTAGCGGCGGAAAATATCAAAGTGGACATAGGCAGCGATCAAACTTCACTGCATAATCCCTGGGCAGGCGGGTATTATCCGGCGGGACTTTCATTAGAAGCATCCAATCGCATGATGGCCGAAGCGCCGGACGCATTCAAAGAAAAAGTACAGGAATCGTTGCGGCGGCAGGTAAAGGCCATCAACACACTTGCCGCCGACGGCATGTATTTCTTCGATTACGGTAATGCTTTCCTGCTCGAAGCATCGCGCGCCGGCGCCGACATACTAAAAACCGGCGGACAATTCAAATATAATTCTTACATACAGGATATCCTCGGCCCTTTGTTTTTCGACTATGGTTTCGGACCTTTCCGCTGGGTATGCACGTCGGGAAAAAGCGAAGACCTTGCCCTCACCGACCAATTAGCGCTCGAAGTGCTCGAAAATATCTACAAAGCAGCGCCGGAACAAATTAAACCGCAGTTGGAAGACAACATCAAATGGATACGCGAAGCCAGGAACAATAACCTTGTAGTAGGCTCTCAGGCGCGTATTCTGTACGCCGACAGCGAGGCGCGCATACGCATAGCTTCCGCGATCAATAAAGCCATTGCCGAAGGTAAACTCTCCGCACCGGTAGTCCTGGGACGCGACCACCACGACGTGTCGGGCACCGACTCGCCTTACCGCGAAACATCCAATATCTACGACGGTTCGTCATTCACTGCCGATATGGCAGTACAAAATGTGATCGGCGACGCAGCTCGTGGCGCCACCTGGGTATCGCTGCACAATGGCGGCGGCGTGGGTTGGGGCGAAGTCATCAACGGAGGATTCGGCCTCACCCTCGACGGCAGCGCCGACGCCCAACGCCGGCTCGAAAGCATGCTCCTTTGGGATGTAAACAACGGCATAGCTCGCCGCAGTTGGGCGCGCAATGATGGCGCCATGTTTGCCATAAAACGCGAAATGCAACGTACGCCTAACCTTAGAGTGACATTGCCGAATATTGCCGACGACAATATCATCAACAAAATAATCGACTCGTCATCCGTAAACTGTACACCGTAAACTGTAAACTAAAAAATGAAACGCATTGACCGCTACATATTGACTTCCTATATCGGCCCTATGGTAATGACCTTTGTCATTGTGCTGTTCGTGCTGTTGTTACAGTTCATATGGCTCTATATCGACGAAATTGTAGGCAAAGGATTAGGCGTAGCAGTGATTGCCGAATTTGTATTTTGGGCGGCGGTTACTTTCATTCCTTTAGCGCTTCCGCTCTCTACCATGCTGGCCTCGCTAATGACCATGGGCGACCTCGGTGAAAGCAATGAGCTACTGGCCATGAAAGCCGCCGGCATGAGCGTACAACGCATCATGCGTCCGTTGACAGGCATGGCGCTGATCACTTGTATTGCCGCTTTTTTCGTATCTAATAATCTCCTGCCCTTAGCGAACCTTAAGATCAATTCGCTCATGTATGATATCAGGGCAAAACGTGAAGAGATCAAAATACCTTCCGGCGTATTCTACAACGGGCTCCAGGACTACAGTATCCGCATCAGCCGGCAAAACCAGGAATCGGGCATGATGTTCGACCTGATACTATATGACCACACAACCAAATCGGGCAACACTTCCGTGACCCTTGCCGACTCCGGCTATATCAAATTTACAAATGATAAAAAATACCTGATCTTCAAATTATTCACCGGACACACTTACGAAGACCAAAAGCAAAATCCGGGTGATACGATCTATCCCTTCCAGAAACGCTATTTTAATGAACAGGAAGTATTGATCCCCTTAAGCGGATATGATTTTAAACGAAGTGACAACGACGACTTATTTAAAGACAATGCCCAAATGCAAAGCATAGGCACCTTGAACTACCTGAGTGATTCGTTACAACGGATGGAAGCCCTTATCACCGATAATTTCGGGAGAAATTTCATGCACCAGGTTGCTCTTGCACGCGCGCAGGAATTAGATACCGCTTCGTCCTTCCGTTCACAATACATGCATATAATCAATGTCGATTCGCTATTAACTACTGGAACTATTGAAAATCAATCAGATATAATAAGTCACGCCATCAACAAAGTAACTCAGGCCATAGGGCAAATTGATATGCAAATATCCAGTTTCGAGCAATATGATTATACACTTCGCCGGGTGGAAATAGAATGGCACCGTAAATTTACCCTTTCCATCGCCTGCTTAGCCTTCTTCTTTATCGGCGCACCATTAGGCGCCATTATCCGCAAAGGGGGATTGGGAATGCCCACCGTTATTTCCATTTTCTTTTTTGTAATTTACTGGGTAGTGGATATTACCGGAAAAAAATTAGTCCGCGATGACGTTTGGAGCGCAGAAACGGGCATGTGGTTATCCAGTTTCGTGCTGTTGCCCATCGGTATTTTCATTACTTACAAAGCCACTACCGACTCTGCGTTATTTAATCCCGACCGTTACTTAAGATTGCTTAAACCGGTAGTTAATTTCTTTAAAAAACGACGCCATGTCTAATACGCTACGCATAGTATTTATGGGCACGCCCGAATTTGCCGCCCACTGCCTGCAAACCTTGATCGAACGGCAATACGAAATAGCTGGCGTGGTGACTGTTCCCGATAAGCCGGCCGGTCGCGGACAACAATTACACCCATCGGCTGTTAAGCAGGTAGCCTTATCGCACAAGCTACCGGTGCTGCAACCCGAAAAGCTGAAAGACCCCCTGGTCCTTCAACAACTGCAAGCCTGGCAAGCCGACGTGTTCGTAGTAGTGGCGTTCCGTATGTTACCCGAAGAGGTATGGGCCATGCCGCGCTGCGGAACTTTCAACCTGCATGCTTCCCTCCTGCCCCAATACCGTGGCGCCGCCCCCATCAACCGGGCAATCATCAACGGTGAAACCGAAACGGGCGTTACTACTTTTTTCCTCAATTCCGGCATGGACATGGGACGTATTATCTTCAACGAAAAAGTAAGCATAGACGAAAACGATAATGCCGGACAACTGCACGACAAACTCATGCACAGCGGCGCCCTGCTGGTCTGCAAAACTCTCGACGCCATTGCC
>DBDM01000025.1:4904-5065 GCA_002293585.1 Bacteroidales bacterium UBA932 | reverse complement strand
AAAGAAAGCGCTGTAATTTCCTTTTGGCCACACCCGCGCACCGTGCTGCGGCAGGATGCGGAGAAGCTCCGCCTTCTCAATTCGCTGGACGAAAAGAAAGCCCTGATTGCCGGAATGGGCATTCAACATACCATTATTATCCCCTTCAATCTTGAATTGGC
>DBDM01000025.1:4509-4783 GCA_002293585.1 Bacteroidales bacterium UBA932 | reverse complement strand
GGATGCCGTTGCGCATTCTTCTTTTTTTTCCAACTCGTCGATGTTTACACCTAAAAATAACGCCGTAAGTTCTACTAAGATCCGCGAAGCGCTGAAAGGTGGCGATATTAAGACGGCCAACGGATGCTTGGGTTATCGCTATTGTTTGCAGGGTGTGGTGGTGGAAGGTAACAAACTGGGGCGCAAACTCGGCTTCCCAACGGCTAATATGCAGCTTTATGAACCGTTGAAACAACTGCCTGCCGACGGTGTGTATGCCGTAATGGTGTACGTG
>DBDM01000025.1:4360-4482 GCA_002293585.1 Bacteroidales bacterium UBA932 | reverse complement strand
TACGCCCTACGGTCGGAGAAAGTGAAACCCGCGTGGTAGAAGTCCATATTATGGATTTCGACACCGAAATTTACGGTCACCCCATTGAAGTGCAATTCCTGTCCCGCATACGCGAAGAACGC
>DBDM01000025.1:382-4333 GCA_002293585.1 Bacteroidales bacterium UBA932 | reverse complement strand
ACTTTGAGACCGTGAGATTTTGAGATTATAAAAAATTTAAGATGATGAAAAAATATTTAATACTGCTTTTCTGCATTGTTCCTGCCTTGGCATGGAGTCAGAAACCGAAAGATGCTGCGAATCCTGCATGGCAAAAAGAAATTCCGAGGGTGGTATTCCCCGACAAGGATTTAGTTAGCCTGTATGAAAAAACCTGGGAAATTGCTGCCGACCGCGTGCGCATTGGCCCAGAAGGACTTCCTGCCTCTCCCTACCTTGATGAAAATTGTTATGACAATCAGATATGGATATGGGACGCCTGCTTTATGGTGATGTTCTCCCGCTACGCGCCTGCAGCTTATCCGGGCAAGCAAACGCTCTACAATTTGTATCTGCCCATTCACGAGCATGTCCCGACGCCTTTACGCATCCATTTGAGAGATAACCCGCCGCTTTTCGCGTGGATAGAATACAACAATTATCTGTTTTCGGCCGACAAGGAGCATCTCGACAATGTGTTGCTGGAGAAAAAATTCCTGCAACGGCATTTCGACTATTTCAACAATTTGGTGAAAGGGCATAGGGACTCGCTGATCAGTCCTAATCGTATTTTCCTCTCTCCGCAAAAAGATGAGGCCGGAAACATTAAAGGCTTTACGTGGACAGGTGGCGCCAGTGGTATGGACAATACGCCCAGGGGCAGGGATGCCGGAGGCTATGATAAAGTATTGTGGATAGATGCCATTAGCCAGCAGGCCTTGTCGGCCCTGTATATTTCCCGCTTGTATGAAACCTATTCCATGAAGCAGGAAGCGCAGGAATGGAAAGCCATTTATGAGCAACTGAAAACAACCATCAACGAAAAATATTGGGACGAAAAAGACGGTTTTTATTACGATATTGATGCGGAAACCGGTGAGCCTTGCCGCATAAAAACACCCGCCTCGTTTTGGGCGATGCTGGCCGAAATTCCCAATCAACAACAGGCGGAACGCATGACGGAATATTTACGTTCGGAAAAATATCTGGGTGGAGATTATCCGTGGACTTCCCTGTCTAGGGATGATAGGGATCATAATGCTGCAACCGGCGATTATTGGCGGGGTGGTATATGGTTACCTGTGGTGTACATGGGCACTAAAGCGTTGGAGAAATACGGCTATTACGAGTTGGCCGACGAGTTGGCGCAGAAAGTGATTTACCAGCAATTGCGCACCTACCATGCGATAGAACCAAATACGATATGGGAGTGCTACAACCCCTCCGGCGACAGTCCTTCCACTGAACGTGGGCGCCGTGCACGGCCCGATTTTTGCGGATGGTCGGCCTTAGGCCCTATTTCTTTGTTTATCGAAAACATCATGGGTTTCCGGCAAATTGACGGAGTAAATAAAACGGTGGTTTGGGACTTGAAGAAATCCAACGGCACACATGGCATTGAAAACCTTAAATTCGGTACTGTTGCAACCGATATTATTTATGATAGCGTCGCGGATAAAGTCAACGTCAGCAGCAATGCAGCCTATACTTTAGTAATTAATGGCAAAAAAATCCCTGTCAAAAAAGGAAAAAATAATCTAAAACTAAAATAACCCATAACTTGTATTTATAACCCGTCACGCGTAACTCGTCACCGTATGACCGATAAAGAGCTCGTTCAACTGTTTCATGAAAGCGATAATCCCAATTACGCTTTCAACCTCATCGTACAAAAGTACCGTGAGCGGCTCTATTGGCATATCCGTAAGATTGTGATTTCACATGACGATGCCGACGACGTGTTGCAGAATACTTTAGTGAAAGCATGGCAGGCATTGCTTGATTTTAGGGGTGATTCCCAGTTGTTTACATGGCTTTACCGCATTGCTACCAACGAATCGCTGACCTTTTTGAAAAGTAAGCGTACGAAATTCTTTCTTCCTTTGGTAGACGTTGAAAAACAGCTTGCTAATAAATTGGCGGACGATCCTTATTTTGACGGGAATGAAATGCAGAAACAGTTGCAAAAAGCCATTTTGTCATTGCCGGAAAAACAGCGTATCGTATTTAATATGAGATATTTTGACGAACTGAAATACGAAGATATATCGGAAATTTTAGGCACCTCGGTAGGCGCCTTAAAGGCTTCGTATCATCATGCCGTAAAAAAGATAGAAGAATTAATGGATGTTGATTAAACCTTTATTTAAATAATATGTCTAAGGTATAGCTATGGATAAAAAGAAATTTACATTGACCGATGAGTGGAAACAACAGGTTTTCACTACGCCCGAAGGTTACTTCGAGGGCTTGCAGGAGCGTGTAACCGCACGTATCACCGGAGCCCCGCGCATGTCGTGGATCGCTGCTTTGCGTCCGCAACTGGCATTTGCCCTTGCTTTTGTGGCCTTAGTTGTGGTGGGCTACGGCGGGTTGCATCTGTTGAACAGCTTGCAAGGCGACACTTCTCCTGCGCTTGCTATAGATGAAGACTATACTTACACCGGAGTACTGTCGGGTCTTGACGAAAATACCGTGTTGCGCGTGTTGTCGGAAGAACAGGAACACCACACGGTAAATACCGGCGATATTATTGACTATTTGGCCGATGTTCACATCAGCCTTACCGATATCGCTTCTTTAGATTAATTTGTAAATAAATGATTATGCACTATACAAAAATTTCCTTAGCCGCTTGTTTGCTTGTTGTTTCTACTGCTTTTCTTCCGGCCCAGTCGCCTAAAAATAATGTACGAATTGATACGTCGCGTACGATCATCCGTGATGCTCACGGCAATGTGATCGGCGAAAGTTTTGAAGTGCGTATGGAAGGTTCGTTTGAATCGCGGCGCGACCGGCTCAAAAGCCAAAAAATAGCTTTTTTCTCCAATAATATAGGACTGACATCCCAGGAGGCGGAACGTTTTTGGCCGGTGTATAATGAATATACCGACAAGATCGAGAACCTTAAGGTGAAACAACGCAAGGTGTTGCAGCAACTCGCTGAGTTTGAGTATATGGAAAATGAGAAAGACGTACAGGCTATGCTGGATTCCTTTTTAGGAGCTTATGCCGAAGAGAACGGATTGCTCCAGGAATATTACAAGAAATTTTCCGCCATACTTCCACCCAGGAAAGTAGCCCGTTTATATCAGACGGAAGAGCAATTTAAGCAAATTTTATTGCGCAGTATCCGCGGAAGATAACACCATTAAGCATATATTTTGAAAAAAATTGAATATTTTTGATTTTTTTTACTATCTTTGCGCCCTCATTGACCTATGGTGTAATGGTAGCACTACAGNNCTGTATAGGTTCGAATCCTGTTAGGTCAACCAACCCTGCGCCTGTAATTCCACTGCTTGATTATCGGGTGTAATCAAATAATGGCCTTCGGCCGCATCGGTCAGGTGACCGATAATGTCCACACCCTGCAATTCTTTTTGTATGATTTCGTGCATGGAAAGCGGCAGGGTAAATAATAATTCATAGTCATCGCCGCCATTGAGCGCTGCTGTCACTGCGTCGAAGTTCATTTCGTCGGCGATTTTAAAGGTCTCGGAGGAGATAGGCAGCCGTTCCAGGAAAATACGTACGCCGCAATTGGACGCTTTGCATAGCTGCAACGTGTCAGAAGCCAGTCCGTTAGCTAAGTTGATCATGGCTGTGGGTGTAATGTCGTTATCTTCCAACAGGTTGTACATTTCTTTTTGCGCTTCGGGCTTGAGGTGCCGCTGCAAGATATAGTTATAGCCTTCGAGCTTTGGCTGTGTATTAGGATGGCTTTCAAATACGGTTTTTTCGCGGCGCAGCAGTTGCAGTCCCATGTAGGCTGCTCCCAGATTGCCGGTGAGACATAGCAGGTCGGTAGGTTTTGCGCCGCTACGGGTGGTGATCTTTTCTTTTTTTGCGGCGCCTATGGCGGTGATGCCGATGGTAAGCCCGGTGAGTGAGGATGTGATTTCTGCTCCGGCCAGGTCAAGCCGGTAGCGG
>DBDM01000025.1:0-360 GCA_002293585.1 Bacteroidales bacterium UBA932 | reverse complement strand
CCCAGCGACAGCATGACCTGCGCCGGTGCGGCATTCATGGCGTAAATTTTATTAATGGCGCCGGTAACGGCTTTGTAGCCCAAATGTTTCAATGGGGTGTAGGTGAGGTCGAAATGGATGCCTTCCAATAAGAGATGGGTGGCGGTTACGCCGGCCTTTCCATTGCTGTCGACCACTGCGGCGTCATTGCCTATCCCGCTGATGGTGGACGGTTGGCTCAGGGGAGCCGCTTCGGCAATGCGGTCGAGCAGTCTGACCGGCCCCAGGTCGGCAATATCGGTGCGTTTGGCTGACATATTAAAATTCTGCGTTTTTAGGTGTACGAGGGAAAGGGATCACATCACGGATATTCGCCATGCC
>DBDM01000074.1:8048-8188 GCA_002293585.1 Bacteroidales bacterium UBA932 | reverse complement strand
AGCATGGCAAAGCCGGTTTGGCGGGTAGCCATTACGTCCTGATGATCGCCGAAAATAGAAAGCGCCTGTGATGCCAGTGCGCGTGCCGACACGTGGAACACGGCGGGCAGCAATTCACCGGCAATTTTGTACATATTGGG
>DBDM01000074.1:7815-8007 GCA_002293585.1 Bacteroidales bacterium UBA932 | reverse complement strand
CCGCCTTCGCTTTGCATTTCCACTACTTTCACGGTTTCGCCCCAGAGGTTTTTCTTTCCGTAGGCAGACCATTCGTCTACATATTCGGCCATGGTTGATGACGGGGTGATCGGATAAATGGCAGCTGCTTCGCTGAACATGTAAGCAATGTGTGCTGCGGCATAGTTACCATCACAGGTGATGAATTTCTTT
>DBDM01000074.1:0-7789 GCA_002293585.1 Bacteroidales bacterium UBA932 | reverse complement strand
CTCTTAGTCACTTAGTCACTTTTTGTAGAAAGGTGTTTTCACCACCTTCGCTTTCAGCAGGCGGTCGCGCACTTTGACAAAAATTTCTGTGTCAGCTTTGGCGAAGGCAGGTTGCACGTAGCCCATACCTATGCCTATTTTCATGGAGGGCGACATGGTGCCGGACGTTACTTTTCCGATAACGTTACCTGAAGCGTCGGCCAGTTCGTAATCGTGGCGGGGAATACCTTTGTCCACCATTTCAAAACCCACGAGCTTGCGGGTAACACCGTCGGTTTTTTGTTTCAATAAAAAATCTTTATCGATGAAATCGCCTTTGGCCTCGCTGAATTTGGTAATCCAACCCAGTCCGGCCTCAATGGGAGAGGTGGTGTCGTCAATGTCGTTGCCATACAGGCAGAAGCCCATTTCGAGGCGCAGTGTGTCGCGGGCGCCCAGCCCTATAGGTTTGATGCCGAATTCCGCACCGGCTTCAAATACGGCCTTCCACAGTTTGGCGCCGTCTTTATTGTCTACATAAATTTCGCATCCGCCGGAACCTGTGTAGCCGGTGATGGAAAAGATCACGTTGGGAATGCCGGCCACCGTCATTTTTTTGAACGTGTAGTATTCCATATCTTCTACCGGTTGGTCGCAGATTTTCTGCATGGCTTTCAGCGCTAATGGCCCTTGTACGGCCAGTTGACAAATCTCGTCGGAAGCGTTGTACAGCTCTTTACCGGGTGTGAGGCCGAATTTCGGCGCAATGGCGCACATGTGGTCCCAGTCCTTTTGCACATTCGCCGCATTAATCACCAGCAGGTAAGTTTCCTTGTCAATGCAGTACACCAGTAAGTCGTCTACAATACCGCCTTTCCCGTTGGGATAGCAGGAGTATTGTACCTTTCCGGGCGTTAACACCGCCGCATCGTTGGAAGTAACATGCTGCACAAAAGCCAGTGCATTGGGGCCTTTCACCCACACTTCGCCCATGTGGCTAACGTCAAAAACGCCCACCTTTTCGCGGACGGTTTGGTGTTCTTCATTAATTCCCACGTATTCAATAGGCATGTTATAACCGGCAAAGGGAACCATTTTGGCGCCCAAGTCGATGTGAAATTGTGTAAAAGCTGTAGTCTTCATTTATTGTTTAGAATTTCGTTAAATAACAGGTTTTGTAAGCGGGATTAAAGTAAATCCCCAACTATATTTTTGATTGGCGTACAGTGAATATTTAGGTTGCGGTTTATCGCCCCAGCTGTTAAAGCCTGCCACGCCGCTTTGGCGCATGTCAATACACACTTCCACAAAATTCCGGAATTGAATGTCTGTTTCATGTGTTTGTTTCGGCAGGTTATCTTTGGCCTGGGCGTAGTCTTTATTGGCTATGGATTGCGGCGACTTATTGCCCCATTGATAGTCCGCATTGGACTCTTCACTGTCAAAATCTTCAATGGAATTGCGCAGGGCATTAAATTCCATCGTACTATCAGCCTCAATCATCAAGCCTTTTCCGCCTTTGATGTTTAACGCCAGCCAGCGTGTGTCGGTGCGGTGCCCGTTTTCCTGTGGGCGCACATACGGCACATACATATCCTCGACAGTGGTGGAGTACAAGCCGATGAATGTTCCTTTTTTACGATCTGCATAATTTTCCTCCGGCCCTCTTCCCAGGTATTGCACCTGATTCATGGTTGCCGGTATGCGGAAGCGCACGCCTATGCGTGGAATTTCCAAGCGTGTGTCGGCGCGCCGGGCGCGGGCTAAGGCGCCACTGGCCGATTCCGTAGCGGTTTTCTCATCTTCGCTTTCTTCCGTCTGTAAAGCCTTTGCATCAACAGGAAGATAGGAGGCTTCTACATGCACTACGCCGGAAGGACGAATCAGGTAACTCACCTCGAAAGGATTGCCCAAAGGTAGACGGTAAGCCACATTCAACCGGATATTATTTCCTTCTTGTATAGTTTCGGTGGCTATCTTTTGGAAGTTTTTACTCGCCTCTTTCCAAATTTGCAGGCGGTATGGCATTTTGTTGCCATAATCATTGTCGGTCGGTGCACGCCAGAAGTTCGGTTGAATGCCAAATCCTTCGTTAAAGTATTCTTGTCCGTCTACGCGATAAGAAGTAACGATGCCCGATGTTTCATTCAGTTCAAAATGCACTTTGGAAGACGACACTACCGTAGCGTTACCGGTTGAGGATACCGACAATTTCGGGCCGGAAGTTTTGTATGGTTTCTTTTTTCCTGCCAACGGCAATTGAAATTGCTCCATAGCCACCACATGTCCGGCAGGTACCAGCAATTCCGCTTTTTTAGATAACACTTCAAAATTGATAAAATATTCGGATGCTGCTTTAACTTTTATTTTCTTCACCGGAAGGTTGACCATCTGCGATTGCTGAGGCTCTACGTTTACTCCGAGAACGGCCGTTTGAATAACTTTTCCGTTTTCCAAAATTTTATATCGCACGGTGTAATCTTTCAGGTTGGAAAAGTAAAACCGGTTGATGATCTTGAAATCTCCCTTATCTAAATCTACCGCTTCGAAAGCTACGTTTTGGTGTACATATTTGACCTCAGCTATTGCCGGGTGCGGTTGCTGGTCGGGCCCAATCACCCCGTCGGCAACAAAATTACCGTCCGAAGGCTGGTCAACGCCGAAATCGCCGCCGTAAGCCCAAAATTCTTTGCCGTTTTTATCTTTCGCTGTTACGGCATGGTCCATCCATTCCCAGATATAGCCACCCTGCAAATTCGGATAGCGGTAAATTTGTTCCCACTGATCGGATAAATTTCCGTTGGAATTGCCCATGGCGTGCGAATATTCCGAAGGCACGTACGGGCGGTCCCACAAGCTTTCACCCCGTCGTTGAAACTCCTGGGTCGACGGGTACTGTGGTACAATCATATCGGTATTCCATTCGCTCAATGCCCTTTCGTAGCATACGGGACGGCGCATCAATTCACTGTCTAATTCCTTCAGCAGGGTGTATCCGTTGTAGAAATTAAATCCGTTGCCGGCCTCATTACCCAATGACCAAATAGTGACAGATGGGTAATTCTTGTTGCGTTCAAACATATTCCGCAAACGCGACAAGTGACTTTCCAGGTAGTCGGGATTATGGCCGAGCGTACCTTTCTTACGGCCGTCTTCATGGCCCAGCGCGCCTTTCCGCATATCGTCCTGATGAATGGTGTAGTACACGCCGTGAGACTCAATGTTGGCTTCGTCATACACATATAAACCGTACCGGTCGCACATTTCATAAAACTTCCGGTCTTGCGGATAATGTGATAAACGAACGGAATTGACGTTATTCAATTTCATCAATTCATAATTCCGTTTCATCTGTTCGGGCGAAACATAATGCCCGTCGAGGCTGGTTTCGTGAATATTTACGCCTTTCAGTTTAATGGGTTGTCCGTTCACATAGAACAGGCGGGCTTTTTGTTCCACATCCCTGCCGGCGCGGTCCTTGGTTTTCACGATGTAATCACTTTCTTTGATTTCAATTTTGCGGAAACCCACGCGGAACGGCACCACTTCTACAGGTTGCCCGTTTTCTTCTATGGTAATTCTTAGCGTATATAAATTCGGATGCTCCGAAGTCCATGTTTGCACATTATTCAGCGTGTAGTCAAAATTCGCCGTGTTTTTCACATTTGGCGCCGCAGATAAAGATTGTGTGGCAGTGGCGACCACTTTCTCTCCTGCCTCCATCAATTCGTACTTCACCGCTACGTTTTTTGTCGCAGCGGAAGTATTTTTCACTTCTACGCCGAGTTTGAAAATACCGTTTTTGTAAGTGTCATCCAAGGTAGACACTACCCGGAAATCCTGCACTGCCACTTTGGGTTGCGACCAGATAAATACATCGCGTTCAATGCCGCTCAGGCGGAAAAAATCCTGACATTCTAACCAGGAGCCTGTACTCCAGCGGAAAATTTTCAGCGTAAGCACATTTTTTCCCGGTTGAATATAAGGATTGATCAAAAATTCCGCAGGGTCTTTGGAATCCTCGCTATAGCCCACTTCCTTGCCGTTCAGGTAAACATAAACGCCCGATTTTGCACCCGCAATATGCAGGAAAATATCCCGACTCACCCAGTCGGCAGGAATTTCAATATCCCGCCGGTAAACTCCCACCGGATTGTCTTCGGGTAACACGGGCGGTACGGGGTTATGCGTGTTGAATTCATAAGGATGGTTGACATAAATTGCCGTGCCGTGTCCCTGCAATTCCCAGTTTCCGGGAACGCGGATATCCGACCAGCCGGCCGTATTTTCATTGACATCCGTGATGTTGGCAGGAAGGTTCCGGTATGAATCAACAAAATAAAATTTCCAGGAGCCGTTCAGCAAATAGTAGTACGGGCTTTTTTCATATTGCAACGCCGCTGCATTGGCTGCATTGTCGTAACTCATAAAGGTAGTTCTGGGCGCTTGTTTATTCACCGCAGTCACTTTCACGTCTTGCCAATAGGGCAACGCCTCTTGTGCCTGAGTAGCATGCAAAGATATTATTCCGAAAAAAATAGCCAGTATTGTTAATTTTTTCATATTTTTCAGGTTAAAAGTCAGCAAATATACAAATTTTTTTCATCTTTGCCAATAATTTATGGAAACAATACGGATAGACAAGTACCTGTGGGCGGTGCGCCTGTTTAAAACGCGCAGTGAGGCTGCTGATGCCTGTAAGAGCAACAGGGTGAAAGTGAATGGGGTAGAGGTAAAAGCCTCCCGCGATGTGAAGGCCGGCGATGTGATCACCCTGCGTAAGCCTCCGGTGGTTTATACTTATAAAGTGTTGGCACTCATTGAAAACCGTCAACCGGCTAAAAATGTGTCTTTATACATTGAAAATATTACGCCGGCGGACGAGCTGGCTAAATTAGAAAAACGCCCTATCGGCGTTTTTGTGCAACGTGATCCCGGCGCCGGCCGTCCTACCAAGAAAGACCGCCGCGACATCGACCGCTTGTTCGAGGAGATCTTTTAATCATCAATTTCTATGAGATTAAACTTCAAGTCGAATTTCAGTTCGAGGCGGTTGCTCAGTTTTACTTCGTAGTCGCGCCGGTCGCGGTCTATTTTCACGATTTTTGTGTCCTGATAGTTGGAGCTCACGTAATCCTTAATCTGTTGCGGAATGATGCCTTCGGGTACTTGTGTGAACTTGCAATCCACCTCTTTCCATTCCCCTTTAGCATCAAATTCTACCTTGTTCCCGTTGGTAAAAATAACTTCGTAGCTCTTACTAAAAATTTCCTTGTCAATTTTGGCGTAGGAAACTTTTACATCCGGAAAATAGTCGGTTATGAATTGCTTGGCCGTAGCCGGAAGCTGATCCACTGTAATGGGTTTGTCGTTGTCGGCGAACGCTACGCCGGCAGCCATAATTAAGGCGGTTAATGATAAGATAATTCGTTTCATAATAGTATTGTTTTTAAATTTCATGGTACAAAGTAACGGCATGAAACTGAAAAGTAACTGAAATCAGCGAAAAAAAATCGAAAAAATATGTTTTCCGGCTGAAAAATGATAGCGAATAGTCATTCCGTAAAGCCCGCAAACGGATTTTGCCAATGCAAGGCCAAGTCCGGTTGAGCCCTCTTTTTTCGAACCCCGGTAGAAACGGTTGAAAATGAAATCGGGGTTCAATGTTTCGTCCCCTCCGCTATTGGCAATACTAATATTGGTATTGGTAATGGAAATGTCAATGCTGCCGTTATTATGATTGTGGATGAAGGCATTTTTCAGCAGGTTGCCGAATAGCACGGACGCCAGTGTCTCATTCATCTCCACGTTCACCTGTACTTTGTCGTGAAGCGTAACGGATATATTACGGTTGGCGTATACTTCCGAATAATCGTCCGCCAGTTTTTTTATCAACGCATTGAGGGATATTTCTTTTTTACCGGGAAATTGATTGTTTTCAATCTTTGTTAACAATAGCAAGGTTTTGTTGAGTTTCACGGCATGGTCGAGCGATTGTTTTGTCTTTAAGATCTCCTCCAATTGTTTCTCGGTTAATGCAGGGTCTTCGGCTAATATTTCCAAGCGATTGAGGCAAACGGCCAATGGTGTTTGCAGTTCGTGTGAAGCATTGCCTATAAATGATTTTTGTTGTTCGTAGGTTTCGATATTGCGTTGTGCGCTCCGGACAATGGCTTCGTTCAATTTTTGAAATTCAGTGGTTTTTGTTTGAATGGCGGGGGCGGTGAATTTTTTCCCCACGTTGAAGCCGTCCAACCAGTTCAATAATTTATACAGCGGTTTGAAATTACGTTGCAGTATGATCCAGTTCAGCCCGATGATGACAATCAGTAAGCTTATGTACAGAAAGATGATCCAGTATAAAATGGCTTCCTGCAAATCCGATTTTTCAATGGTTGGAGTGGACACCGTCAGTTCATAATAGTTGTTTTCCGAATCGCTGAAAATGGTTGTCAGGATACGTGCGGGATCGGTGTCGTTTGTCGAGTATTCGCGAACCATTTTGTCGTAGTAACGAATGGCCGGATATTGTGCGGCGTAGCCGGACGTTACTTCCGTGATGTGGTAACTGTTGTTTGTTCCGTTGTTTACTGAGGGTAAGGGCTCGCCTGCCAATGCACGGGTAATGATGTATTCCGAATATTCTTCGAGCGATTCATCTGTTTCATCGTTGATTTCTTCCACGATAATAAAGTAAAACAGCGTTGCCCAAACGGCCATGAGCACCAGCAGCGCCAGCGAAATACGCGAGGTTATGCGATAAGCTAATTTCATAGGCTGTCCCCCGTAAGTTTATAGCCGAACCCGTACACCGCTTTGATCTCAATGTCGGCGCCTGCCTCATTCATTCTTTTTCGCAGGTTCTTAATTTGCGCATAGATGAAATCGTAATTATCTACCTGGTCGATGTGGTCGCCCCACACGGCTTCGGCTAAAGCAGCTTTATCTACCAAGCGATCCGGACGGGTGATGAAATAATGCAGGATGTCGTATTCTTTCCGGCTCAGTTCAAGTGCTTGTCCATTGACATATACTTCAAATTTGTCGGGAATAATTTTTACATTGCCGGCTTCGACAGCGGCTTCTCCATTGTGCCGGTTGCGGCGGATGAGGCTTTTGATGCGTGCGCTCAATTCGGACAGGTGGAAAGGCTTGGCGAGATAGTCGTCGGCGCCCAGTTCCAATCCTTTCACCTTGTCATCCACAGAGTCTTTTGCCGATACAATGATCACGTTTTCCCGTTTATTCAGTTTCTTGAGTTCCTGCAATAACGTAAGCCCGTTGCCGTCGGGCAACATAATATCGAGTAAAATACAGTCATAATTGTATAACAATATTTTGTCCATCGCCTCGTTAAATGTCGAGACTGTTTCCACCACATAGCGTTCCTTTTCGAGAAAACGCTGCGTGATTTCCCTCAGCGATGGTTCGTCTTCGACAATCAGGATTTTCATGTCCGTTTCATTTTTTTCCAAAGGTACGGATAAAAACTGAAAAAAAGTTGAAAATCTTTGCTTTCGGTTCCGGAAAATATCGTTATCTTTGTAGCAATACTACAAATCGCATTCTAATTTATGGAAATCTGGAATCAATTATCATCTCAAAAAGGCGACAAAACAGAAATTTCAAACAAGCTTGTTGCTGAAAAATGTATTGCTAATCCAAAGCTCCTCGCTGAAATTGCGGTTGGATTGGAAGATAAGGACAAAAAACTGCAATCGGATTGTATAGAAGTTTTCACGCTCGTTTCGGAAGTGAAACCTGAGTTGGTTGTTCCTTATGCCGACAATGTTCTTCCATTGTTGTACAG
>DBDM01000200.1 GCA_002293585.1 Bacteroidales bacterium UBA932 | reverse complement strand
AATGATTTCAGCAGTTCTTGAGGTGTCTCCGGCAAGGTAACTGGTTTGTTCTTCGATTTACTAGGCATAGTCTCTCCTTAAAGATATGATATGCCTTAAACACGAAATTACGGACAAGCCCGCCTATATTACATCATGGCAGATTACAGCATTCGACCTTACACCCTACAAATCCGGACTACGCTTGCTACTTTCGCTCTAAGCTCAGCAACAAATCAGTTTAATACCGTTTCGGACAAATTCGCCAGTATTTCACATTCTACAGCAAGCTCATCAAGCCCTACTTCTCCAATATACTCTTCAAAATAATCAACGTAATTTCCATGATTATAATTGATAATAGAAACAAACCCATTTACGCACCAAACACTTGCCTCAAGTGATAAAGCCGCATTATTTACCGAGGTAAGCAAAACTTTTGCTATTAAAATCTCATCCGACTTATTGATAAAAGAAATACTTATATCATTGTATGGATGTCCATTTCTCATCCGATAAAAAATAATTTCTTCCTTATCAGGAGATCGATAAACCTTATTAATATCATTAATTTGTTTTTCCCATAAACAAGCCTCCTTTTCCTCAAGATTTTCTTTTATTTTATTTAAAATAAAAGCCTCTAGAGCTGATGGTTTTTTGTTTATTTTTAATAACCTAAAGAATATAGCTTTCAATATATTCATATTATTCCCCCGAAAAGGACATTCCCCCTGCCCCATAACTAATACCTAGAGCAGATCCTTTATAAACGTTTGGAGTCCGTATCCATAACTGTTGTGGACGACTTAAAGGAGGATTCATCGTTTTCCATTTTCCACTCATAAACCTACGGCGATATGGATCTGAAAGAGCGTGAACTTCCTTTGGAACAAAATTTCCATTGAATATTGTCCTTGGTCCACCCAATCGTTTCGGTATGAAATGCGAAAACTCCATCCCTAAACCTTTAGCTCCCGCCGCTTTCACACCTCCTGCAAATCCTGTAGCGAAGCTTAGAGCAAAACCTCCCCATTCACCAACACCGTAAGCATCTGAACCTGCATCAATCCCTCCATCAATACCCAGAAAATCTCTTATCTTCCCGCCTTGTCCCAGCAGTACTGTATCTCCCAATCCCGCCGAAAAATCGACAATTTCCTGTGGCAAACTGGGCGGAGAAAACATCCTATGGGAAAAATCATTATACAAATACCCAAACGCGGCAATCACCGCCCCTTGCCCGGCCTTCCCTCCCGTAACGGCTGATGCCACTGCACCTGTTGCCGCTCGCGCTGCCAAGTTATGTTCAAAGCTACCAAGATCCGGAACTAGCGCTGATATTCCCGCACTCGCCGCTCCCGAGCCGCAACTGCCCCCGGCTGATACGGATTGCGCACAGCCCACCAAAGCATGCGACGCGACACGTGCAACGCCGCTGGAAATAACCCCGGAGAATGATTCTGAAAACGTACCGGCCGCATAGAAGAATGAAGCAAAGATCGCCCCTTTAGCCGCACTGGATAAACTACCACCTCCTACTAATCCGGAAACAGCTCCTGATATGGTTGAAGCCAGAAGCATACCTTGTGCTGTCAGCGCCGTAGCACTGACACCAAAAGTCGCCGGAGCTANNCTGTGAAATACGCCGCCACGGCAACGACGATCATTTTCAGCGGCTTCCACAGTTTGCTCCAAAAGCTGAACCCGGAGGGATCAGTGAGGCTCAGGGGGTTGTTAAGGACGTAGGTGTAACGGTTGTAGTTCTGGCCGTCGTACGGGCTTTGGATAATGGGGTCGGCCTGGAGCATCCTGCCGGTTTCGGGGTCGTAGAGGCGACCGTTCATGTGAACGAGGCCAATTTCAACGAGTTGTTCGTGCCCGGTAAAGCCTCTCTCTTCGGCGATTTCTCCGGCGTTGATTTGGGTTTGGGTTCTGCGCCCCCAGGCGTCGAATCGGTATCTTTGGACGAGATTGCCTTGTTCGTCAGCGATGGCGGCGACGGAGCCCAGGTGATCCTTGATCCAGTAGCGGGTGCGGCTGCCGGCGGGGGTGTCTTGCGTTTGTTGCCCGTAGGTGCGGGTGTGGATGCCGATCACGCCTTCGGCGCCGTTCAGGTAGTGCCGCTCTTCGATTCCACCGTCCTGGCTGTGCTTGACTTCGAAGTTGCCGAGGTACCAGGTGACGGTAGCGCCACTATCGGTAACGACGGTTTCGCTGATGCGGCCATTGGCAGCGTTGTAGCGGTAAGAAAGGGTTGTGCCGCCTTTCTGGATGGTGTCGGGCAGGTTGTGGATGCCGTATGTGAGGGTTTGGCTACCCAGTTGGGCGTCGATGATGGCGGTCACGTTGCCGTTGGCGTCGTATTGGTATTGGCGGCCCGCCATGTTGGTCAGCCGGTGGGTTCCGCTTTGGTAGGTATAGCTTTTGTTTTCGCGCCTGGTGATGTTGCCGGCGGCGTCGTAGTTGACGGCGCCTTGCGGGGTGCTGGCCAGCCTGTTCAGAAGGTCGTAGCCGAAGCTTTCGTTGAGGCTTGCCGTGGTGTCGGTACGGCGGGTGAGGTTGCCCAGCGCATCGAAAGTGAAGGTAGCGTTTTGCAGTCGGTTGCTGTATCCGCTCTGGGCGGTGGCCAGGCGGCCAAAGCCGTCGTAGGCATAGTTTTGGGCGATGGTATTGCCCAGGTAGGCCTGGGTCAGGCCGCCGTCGTGGTTTCGTGCTGTAGCGCGCCAATGGCTTCTTTGCCCGCTGAAAACTTCGATGAGCTCACCCGTCCAGCTATTGTAGGTGTTGTAGGTGATATACCCGGATGGGTAGGCGTTGGCGATTACCCGGCTATTGTTGTCGTAAGCGCTGGCTTGGGTAAAGCGCATGCCGTTGATTTCGGTAGCGGTATTGGTAACGCGGCCGCTGACGTCGTAGGTAGTAATTTGCCTTTGTTCGGGGTTGGGCAATG
>DBDM01000139.1 GCA_002293585.1 Bacteroidales bacterium UBA932 | reverse complement strand
TTTAGCACAAAGATAAAGCATTTTATGGAAAAAATAGAAAAAGTCATAGCACGAGAATTACTACATATCAACGCGGTGCAATTAAATGTCGAGCAACCCTTTACCTGGGCGTCGGGCTGGCGTTCTCCCATTTATTGCGATAACCGGCGAATATTATCCTTTCCGGAAGTCCGCAAATTGGTATACGAAAGCCTTGTCCGCTTGATCAAACAGCATTTTCCAGACGTCGACGTGATCGCCGGAGTGGCCACCGGGGCTATCGCCCACGGCGCATTAGTGGCCGAAAATATGGGCAAGCCCTTCATCTATATCCGGTCGGCCGCCAAGGGCCACGGGTTGGCCAATATGATCGAAGGCGTGTTGGAGCCGGGCGCCAAAGTGGTGGTGGTGGAAGACCTGATCTCTACCGGAAGCAGCAGCCTGCAAGCCGTAGAGGCCGTGCGCAAAGCCGGCGGAGAGGTCGTGGGACTGGTAGCCATCTTCTCCTACAACTTCCCGGTAGCCCGTCGTAACTTCGAAAATGCCGATTGTGTACTTTACACCCTCACCAATTACATTTCACTGATTGAAGAAGCGCTGCAATGCAATTATATCAAAACTTCCGACATGGAAACATTGGAGCAATGGCGCGAAAACCCCGATAAATGGCCGGCGTAGATTGACAATTTATTATTTACTATTGTATGATTCAACGTATCCAAACCCTCTTCCTGCTTGTTGCAGCGGTATTGATGACCTGCCTGTTTTTCTATCCTTTCGTGGATTTTGGGAACAATGTAAGCATTGAATATACGGACATTATGCCGATGATGATTTTGCTGTCCGCAATTACTTTTATAGCCTGCATCAACATATTCCTCTACCGCCGGCGCATGGTGCAGATACGCCTGTGCATGCTGAACAGCCTTATTTTATTAGCCCTGCAGGGATATATTATTTATTACATAGTGGCGTATAATGCCGAAATAGCGTTGAGCGGCGGGGTGTTTTCGCTCACGGCGGCCTTCCCTCTCATCGCGGCTATTCTCACGTTTATGGCGTTGCGCTATATTGCCCGCGATGAAGCCATGGTAAAAGCAATGGACCGTTTAAGATAACCGGTATGCTATTCGGGCTTCTTCCGCCATTTCAATTTCACCCGTTTTTCTTCTTCCTTCTCCAATAACCGTCCGGCATTGGGACAAGCATAAGAATGCACTTTTATAACCCCTTTGGTAACAAAGCCGAACACATCCTCGCCATGTACGGGGTGGCAGCATTTGGCCAGCACGAAAGGTGAACGCGTCAGCCCTTTGTCTTCCACCATCAGGTAATCCGCATCACTGCCGGTGTTTCCCTCCACATGCTGGGGCGTTCTGGCGTGCTTCTTCTCTGCCGGTTGCCCGGCAAGCACGTCCCGTACGCCGGATATATTTACCTTCTGGTCGGCAATAGCGGCATACAGTTCAAGGATGCTTTTCAGTTTATAGTGTTTCAACAATGCGGCCAGCATGTCGTCGTTAATTTCCATCTTCCAGTTTTTCAACCGGCGCTCCAACATTTCCTTGCCCTGCAAAGTCAGTTTCAGTTCCGCTTCGAGCAGTTTCTGCCGGATCTTAGCTTTTGATTTCGGCGACACCACGTAATCAAGCCATGCGGCTACCGGTTTCTGATTCTTGGAAGTGGTAATTTCCACCACGTCGCCGTTGTTCAGCTTTTCTTTAATGGAGGCATGACGACCATTAATCGTAGCGCCCGAACACCTTTGCCCGAGGTTTGTATGTATCTGGAAAGCAAAATCGAGTACCGAGGCGCCGGCCGGCAAGCGACGCAATTCGCCCATGGGCGTGAACACAAATATTTCGTTCGACTTGAAATTCGGAAAATAGTGTTTATATCCGGTAGTAGGCGTTTCGAGCAGTGTCCGTACCTTGTCGAGCCATTCCTGCAAACTGTCGGAGCCTTTCACCCCTTTATACTTCCAGTGGGCGGCGCTTCCCCGTTCCGCTACCATGTCCATGCGCACCGTGCGGATCTGCACCTCCACCGTTTTGCCCTGCGCGGTAGTTGCGGTAGTGTGCAACGATTCGTAGCCGCTGGGCTTAGGCTGTGTCAGCCAGTCGCGCGTACGTTTGGTATCGGTTTTATAGAGCGAATCGATAATACTGAACACATCCCAGCACAAAGCCACTTCGCGCCGGCGGTCTTCAAGCGGTGCGTCGATAATAATACGGATGGCGAAAATATCATACACGCCTTCAAAATCCACTTTCTGCATCTGCATTTTGCGCCATATCGAATACACGGATTTGGTGCGGCTCTTGATCTCGTAGACGATCCCTCTCTTTCTCATCTCCCGTTCCACCGGTTGCAGGAACTCGTCGATCAGTTGTTGACGCTCTGCGCCCGAACCTTTCAGTTTATTACTGATCAGCCTGTAGGCTTCGGGTTCCGTATAACGCAGGGAAAGGTCTTCCAACTCCGTTTTTATGTTATAAAGCCCCAGTTGGTGCGCCAGCGGGGCGTAGAGTAAGAGCGTTTCGGTAGCTTTTTTTTCCTGTTTGGGTTTGGGGAAAAATTCCAACGAGCGCATAACTTCCAAACGGTCGGCCAGCTTGATGATGGTCACCCGCGGGTCGTCGGAATAAAGTACAAAAAACTTCCGCAGGTTATCTGGCTCTAATTTTGTATCTTTCAAGTTGATAGATGAAATTTTATTCATCCCGCGCACCATTTGCATCACATCGTCGCCATAGTGTTTGGCGATAGCATTCAATGCTTTTTCTTGGTGTTTCAACTCATCATCATTTTTTTTACCGGCCAGCAATTCGGTAATTTTCGTGTGCTCGAACGACTCGTGCAAAAGCACTGCTGTGGCGGCTGCAGTCCCTAATCCTATTTCCTGCACAACGATACGGGCTACTTCCAGGGCATGGCAAATAAACGGGTCGCCGTTTTCACGCAAGCGCCCGTCCAACGCTGTTTTCGTCTGCTCGAAAGCATCCTCCAGCAAACGCTGCTCCTTAGGACTGCTATGGCGCACAGCCTGTAGTACCAGATCAAATGATTGCCGTA
>DBDM01000110.1:3507-8217 GCA_002293585.1 Bacteroidales bacterium UBA932 | reverse complement strand
CTTCGACACCTGCCGCGAGGTGTTTCGACTCCACGGCTACGCACCCGTCGAGACCCCGGCGATGGAGAATCTCTCCACCCTGATGGGTAAATACGGCGAGGAGGGCGACAAGCTGTTGTTCCGCATTCAGAACAGCGGCGAGCAGGCGGCCGCGCCCCCTGAAAAAGGGCTGCGCTACGACCTCACCGTGCCGTTCGCGCGCTACGTAGTGCAGCATCAGAGCGAAATCGCCTTCCCGTTCAAGCGTTACCAGATACAACCGGTGTGGCGTGCCGACCGCCCGCAGAAAGGCCGCTACCGCGAATTTTACCAGTGCGACGCCGACGTGATCGGTAGTCAATCGCTGCTCAATGAAGTGGAGTTGGTGCAAATGGTCGATGCCGTATTCTCACAGCTGGGTGTAAGCGTTACTGTAAAAATCAACAATCGCAAGGTGTTGAGCGGCATTGCCGAAATCATGGGCGCTACCGATAAGATCATAGACATCACCGTGGCCATTGATAAAATTGATAAGATAGGCCGCGAGGCTGTACTCAACGAATTACGTACGAAAGGTATTTCGGAAGAGGCTATCCGCCTCCTGCTGCCCGTGCTGGAACTGTCCGGTAATAATGAAGAAAAATTACAGGTACTACGGACGATCTTGGCCGCTTCGGCTACCGGAATGAAGGGAATTGAAGAATTGGACACATTGTTCGGCTATCTCCGGGACCTGTCTTTGCAGCAAACCGTAGAATTGGATCTGTCATTAGCGCGTGGGTTGAATTATTACACCGGAGCGATATTCGAAGTGAAGGCCAACGATGTGGCCATCGGCAGTATATGCGGCGGCGGTCGTTACGACGACCTCACCGGCATCTTCGGCTTGAAAGACGTGTCGGGCGTGGGGATCTCCTTCGGCGCCGACCGTATTTATGATGTGTTGACCACCCTCGATAAGTTTCCTAAAGATACGGCGGCTACAACCAAGGTGCTGTTCCTGAACTTGGGCGAAAAGGAGTGCCGGCAATCACTCCAATACTTGCAGCAACTACGTTCGGCGGGCATTCCGGCGGAAATTTACCCCGATACGGCCAAGATGAAAAAGCAAATGGAATATGCCGATAAGCGTGCTATACCTTATATAATAATTATAGGCGAGGAGGAATTGGCTAAAAATAGCCTTTCTTTAAAGAATATGACCACCGGCGAACAGGCTTTTTTGGGCCTAAATGCCCTTATACAGACACTTTCCAACTAATTTTTGTAAAAAAAATATTAACTAAAAAAAAGTATGTTGTTAATAAAGTTGCAATATGTAATATGTTTATTATTAATTACTTATAATGTTTTATTCCATAGCTTGTTAGTGAAAAAGCCGCTTTAACATCCTCTGCATCGCAATAAAATAGCGAAGTTTTGTCAAAAAAAATTTGGCGATAAACAATAAACAACTATATTTGCAATACGAAATTTTAAGCAAGTAATCATATATTTCATTAACCTTAAAAAACAAAATTATGAACAAAGCTCAATTGATTGATGCAGTTGCATCAAAAGCTGGTTTGACTAAAGTTGACGCAAAGAAAGCTGTTGATGCTTTCATTGGTGTAACCGCCAACTCTTTGAAAAAAGGTGATCGTTTAGCCTTAGTAGGTTTCGGATCATTCTCAGTGACTAAACGTAGCGCTCGTACCGGCCGCAATCCTCGCACCGGTGCTACTATCAAAATCGCTGCTAAAAAAGTAGTACGTTTCAAAGCTGGCGCTGAACTCACCGCAATGGTAAAATAAGGTAAATCGACTTATTTACTATAGAGAAGAGCTCAAAAGGCTCTTCTCTTTTTGTTTTTATGCAAAGAACATATTTATATATAATTATAGTCATTCAAATCCTGTTGCCGGGCATTGTCGCATACGGACAACAGCCTGATACCACACAGCCTGTCCTCTTAAATGAAATTGTGGTGTCGGCCGATAAACCCAACGACAATGTGGTGCGGCCCGAAATGAGTGTGGAGAAATTAGCGGCGCGACAAATAAAATTGATCCCGGCGCTTTTCGGTGAAGTAGATGTGATCAAGGCTATACAGTTGTTGCCGGGTGTGCAGGCAGCCAGTGAAGGCTCGTCGGGCTTCAGCGTTCGCGGCGGCAGTCCCGGACAAAATCTCATTCTTTTTGATGATGCGGTAGTTTATAACGCTTCCCATCTCATGGGCTTTTTCTCCGTGTTTAATAATGATGCGGTCGACGGCATTACATTATATAAAGGAGATATTCCGGCAGCTTACGGAGGCCGCATCTCCTCCTTGCTGGAGGTGGATGGAAAGCCGGGCAGTGATCAATTTGCGCTTAATGCGGGAATAGGATTAATAGCCAGCCGACTTATGGTGCAGGGGCCTATAGTGCCCGGAAAAATTAATTTTTTAGTAGCCGGTCGCCGCACCTATGCCGATATGTTTCTCCCCTTGGCGCCCGAAAAAAATATCCGCAACGCCACGCTCTATTTTTACGATTTGAATACCAAACTGCATGCCCGCTTAGACCGTAAAAATCAGCTTTCATTCACCGGTTATTATGGTGCCGACAGTTTCGGCAATCACAATATGGGCATGGATTTCGGCAATATGACCGGCACCTTGCGCTGGAAAAATTTTACCACCGATGATATCACCATACAGGTGGAATTGCTGGGTAGCGGCTATAATTATAGCATGTTGGCCGACATGCAGGTCTTTTCCGGTGAGTGGAAATCCAAGATCTATGATGTAGGCTTGCGCGCCGACCTTACCTATCGTCATGGGCAAAGCACTTACCGTTTCGGGGTCAGCAGCAATTATAAATGGTTTACACCGGGCGAAGGGGCTGCGTTGATTGAAGGCCAGAACTACGAAATTGCCATGGATAGGAAATATACCTGGGAAAACGCCCTGTATTTTGAAAACAAACATCAGCTGTTCGAGCGGCTGACATTGAAATACGGCTTGCGCGGCACCCGTTTCGATAATATAGGTCCTTCCAGCGAATACTGCGTCAACAATAATTATGAAGTGACGGATACGCTGAACTATAATAAAAGTAGATCTTATCACCATCGCTGGGGCTTTGAACCGCGCGTGGGGCTTACGTATGCGTTTAACGACAGAATGTCGGCGAAAGCCTCGTATGCACGCACGCGACAATTTTTGCATCTGCTGTCTATGTCCACCGCCGGCTCTCCGCTGGATGTGTGGGTGCCGTCGAACCTTAGCATCAAGCCCGAAACGGCCGATCAATATGCCGTGGGAATTTTTACAAACTTTATGGATAATCTGTTGGAAACATCATTGGAAGTGTATTACAAACGGCTCACCGATCTGATAGATTTCAAGGACCATGCACAGGTAATAGAAAATAAGGTGGTGGAAAAAGAGTTGCGTACAGGCACCGGCGAAAATTATGGCATTGAATGTATGCTCCGGAAAAATACGGGCGACCTGACCGGCTGGATTAGCTACACCTGGTCGCGCGCTTTCCGCACGGTACCCGGCATCAACAACGGTCAACGCTATGCCTCGCCCTACGACCGGCCACATAACTTGAATATAGTGCTGTCCTACACGTTTACCCCTCGTCTTTCGGCTTCCGTTAATTGGATTTATGTCACCGGACAGCCTGTAACTTTTCCCGAAGCGCGGTATATGTTCGATAACGATTATATTCCGGTATACACGGCGCGCAACACCTACCGCATGCCCGACTATCACCGGCTCGACGCCTCACTGGATCTTCGTTTGGGAAAAGATTATCCGGGCAAAAAATGGCGTCATGCATTGAATATTTCGGTGTATAACCTCTATGGCCGTAAAAATCCGTGGACAATTAATTTTCAAACGGATGATGCCGGCGCCCAGTATGCCGAAATGACTTACCTGTTCAGCATAGTGCCGTCGGTCACTTACACCGTCAGTTTTAATTGAAAATGTCTCAAGGTCTCAAAATCTCAAAGTCTCAAGGTCTTAATTTGACAATGAAAAAGAAATATATATATCTTTGGTGCTTGCTCCTCCTGCTGGGCTCCTGTACGGAGCGTATTGATATTGATGTGGACAATGCCGTACCGCAGGTGGTGATCACCGGCCGCATTACTACGGATACTACGGTGCATACCGTAACCGTGGCGCAAACTATACGCTATTTCGGAATAGAAGCGCCTAAAACATTTTCCAGCGCTACGGTAACGATCAATGATGCACTGTTGCAATCATTAGGCAACGGCGTATATGGTACGGATCCCGGTTTTTACGGTGAGCCCGGAAAGAAATATCAATTGAAGGTGGAACTGGATGTCAATGACGACGGCCATACTTCATACTACACGGCCGAAGCGGTGATGCCGCCCATGCACCGGCTTGATTCTATTTATTTGCGCCCCTTAATCCCGGACATGGATACGATCAATAATCCGCATTGGGTGATTATTGCAAATTTTATGGATGTAAAAGATGTGCCCAACCTGTTCGGGGGAGGTTTGTGGATTAACGAAGTAAATTTCAGTAACTATTTAAGGCGTTATTTTCTGAATTTTAATGACGAAATGGCCGGCGATGGTCAATACATCCGTTTCCCTTTGGTGCCGGAATTCATACTCCGGAAAGACATGAATAGGAATGATGAAGAAGATTTCCCACTTTATACCGGCGATACGATTACGGTGGAGTTGAGTATGTTGGACAAGCCGTACTTCGACTAT
>DBDM01000110.1:241-3478 GCA_002293585.1 Bacteroidales bacterium UBA932 | reverse complement strand
CCAAGCAACATACAGGGAGGGGCCTTAGGCATTTTCGGCGCTTACACCGTTAGCCGGCAAAGCTTGGTGTTAAAGAGGGAGCACGGGTTCCCCGACAGGCCGGAATAAAAAAGAGGTTGTTCAAAAATCAAGTTTCATGTGGAGTTTCTTCCGGCAGGTTCCGGAGGAAGTTTCCCAAAGCATAGATCGTGTCGAATTGGACACGTTCCATGCCGAAATTATAGACATAGCGTGCAACGCCGCCTTTGCCGATCTCATAGAGTAATTCGGGCGTATTTTCGGGCGTAGCGGTGGGATTTTGCAGTGTCCGGTAGTTGAAACGTTCCAGTGCGTGGCGCACCCAGCGGATATCCTGTTTGCTATGTACGGCAATGGTTTTCAGCAGGCGGCGTCCCATTTCGAATTCACCCATGACACGGTCGAAGCGCAGATGGGTGCGTGTGAGCATCTTCTCGAACGCAGCCGACATGATCATATCTTCCGGCGCTCCTTCTATGATTTCGGCCTTGGTCATCAGCCAGACTTTATCCACCATGTCTAAGGCGATACTCAGATCGTGGGTGGAAAACAATATGGTTTTATTTTCTTTGTGCGCGATCTGGCACAAAAGGCTCATGATCTCATATTTATGGATCACGTCGAGGTAAGCCGTCGGTTCATCGAGGATCATTATCGGCGTGTCCTGTACCAATGCGCGGGCGATCAATGCGCGTTGGCGTTCGCCGTCGCTCAAAGAGTCGATGTTGCGCCATGCCATCGAGCGCAGCCCGACCACTTCCAGTGCGTCATAAATGATCATTTTGTCGTTCACCTTCAATTTTCCCATCCATCCGGTGTAAGGGAAGCGTCCCATGGCCACCAGGTCGAACACTTTGAGGTGGGGAACGTGCAGTATATCGGTAGACACAAAACTCACCACCTTAGCCAGTTCGGCACGGGTGTAGGCGAACAGGGACTTGCCTTGTATCAGCAACATGCCGTCGATAGGCGCTTGTTGTCCTGCCAATGTGCGCAGGAAAGTGCTTTTGCCTATACCGTTACGCCCCACAATAGCCAGCAATTCGCCGGAATTGACGGTAGCCGTGATCGGAGGAAGAATAACACCTTTGGCGGTGCTTGCCGCATTAGGATAACCTATAGAGAGTACTTTAATTTCTATTGAAGTGTTCATCAGAAGCCACGTTGATTACGAAAGATGATGGTAATAATGACCGGAATGCCTAATAAGGCCGTAATTGTATTGATCGGCAGTACGCCGCCGGAAAGAGGGAGTTGTGACAGGATGTCGCTTAACAGCATTACCGAACCGCCGATCAGCATAGTAGCCGGCATTAGTGTTTTATGGTTGGCGGTGCCGAATATCATGCGCGCCACATGAGGCACGGCAATGCCGATGAAACCGATGGGGCCGCAGAAAGCCGTCACGGTCCCGGCGAGCAGGCCGGAGATCAGCAATAATAGGGTGCGTGTGTGTTTAATGTGAATACCCATGCTTTGAGCGTAGTTGTCGCCAAGCATCAACGCATTGAGCCATTTGATGGTGACAAAGGCGCCGAACAGGCCTAACAGTATGGCCGGCGCCATCAGTAATAACTGTTCCGGCGCAATGGCGCTGAAACTGCCCATTGTCCACAACACGTATGTTTTCAAAGCCGTAGCCTCACTGAAATACTGCATTACACCTACTAACGCCGAAACAGCGCCGCCTACCATGATCCCCATTACGAGCATGGACATGGTGTCGCGCAGGCGTGCGGACACGGCAGTAATTACGGCTAACATCACAAAGGCGCCCATCCATCCGGCCAGCGTCATGCCGAGGTTTTGTACCCAAAGTAAGGACGAAACACCCCAAAACCCGCTGCCCAGCACAAATAAGGCCACGCCGAACCCTGATCCGGAACTGATCCCTAACACATAAGGATCGGCCAGGGGGTTACGGAAAATGGTTTGCATTTGCAAACCGCTTACAGATAGCGCCATACCTGCCAATAATGCCGCAATAGCCTTAGGCAGTCTGAAATTCAGCACCACAGCCTGCACGTAATCAGGGACACCGGACGAACCGGTTAAGGCACTCCACACATCGGCAACCGGTAGCAAGGCCGCGCCTGTTAATAAATCGACTACAAACAATAACAGTAGTCCTATGCTCAATCCGGTATACCACCAGATATGCTTTAATGTATTTTTTTCCATAGATATTGTGCAAAGTTAAAAAAAAATATTTACTTTCGTGGTTTCAGAATTTAGTTAATATATATAAAAATAAATAATGTCTTATGAGAAAGAAGATTGTAGCCGGAAACTGGAAGATGAACACCACCCCCGAACAGGGCGTACAGCTCGTAAAGGATATTCTGAAAAATATGGGATATTCTTGTACATCAGCTAATTNNCGGAAACTGGAAGATGAACACCACTTATGCCGAGGGGGAGGCCCTGGCGAAAGAAATTATTGCTAACAAACAGGAAGTGAAAGCGGATGTTACGTTGATATTGGCTCCGCCGTTCACACACCTGTGTTGCCTTCCTTTACGCGACACGGGTATAGGCATTTCGGCGCAGAACTGTGCCGACCATGAGTCGGGCGCTTACACGGGCGAAGTGTCGGCCGCTATGCTGGCTTCGCTTGGTGTACAGTATTGTATCATAGGTCACTCGGAACGCCGGGAATACTACGGTGAAACCAATGCTATGTTGTTGGAAAAGGTGCGGTTAGCGTTGAAACATCAGCTTATTCCTATCTTTTGCGTGGGTGAACGCCTCGAAGAACGTGAGTCCGGCAAACATTTTGATGTGGTGAAGGAGCAGGTGCAGACTGTGGCCTGTCAACTGCCCGCCGGTGATTTTGAGAAAATAATCGTTGCCTACGAGCCGGTGTGGGCTATCGGTACCGGCAAAACGGCCACCGCAGCGCAGGCGCAGGAAATGCACGCACATATCCGCAAGGTGTTGCATGAGCAATTCGGCGCAGTGGCGGAAAATACGGCTATTTTATACGGCGGTAGCGTGAAGCCTTCGAATGCCGGCGAAATTTTCGGGCAACCCGACGTCGACGGCGGGCTCATCGGCGGCGCCTCCCTCAAAGCAGCAGACTTCATAGCTATTGCGAAAGCGTTCTAGTGGATTACATTGAACTCCAAATAACCCTTACGCCTTACTCCGTTGAACAGAGTGAGTTGTTGACGGCAGAGTTGGGCGAACTGGGCTACGAAAGTTTCGTAGATACGGACA
>DBDM01000110.1:0-158 GCA_002293585.1 Bacteroidales bacterium UBA932 | reverse complement strand
AATTGGAACGCCGTGTGGGAATCGAATTTCGACCCTGTGGTGATTGACGGCCTTTGCACTATTCGTGCGCCTTTCCACAAAAACCTGCCGAAAACCGCCGTCAATATTGTGATGGAGCCGAAGATGGCTTTCGGTACGGGACATCACGACACCACTTA
>DBDM01000194.1 GCA_002293585.1 Bacteroidales bacterium UBA932 | reverse complement strand
GGCGAGGGGGCGGACTATGTGATGACCAACAGTGATCCTATATCCTCCGGCACCGTTACCACCCGCACCAAGTGCGTGCGTTTTTCGCCCTACAACCTCACCGCCACCACGCTGGATGCTCAGGTGGATATTCAGGGCGCCGTTCCTGCTGTAAATCCTGCTACATTCACGGCCTATCCGACACAGGCGGGGGCTTTCTTCCAGTGGTCTTATGACCAAGCATTTACCCCTTCCCGTGTCCGCTGGGCCTTTAAANNCTTTAATCCCAGCAGCACGGCCACTGCGGTGTCGTGGGGTACTACGGTGGGTACCACCCCGTGGGATTTCATTGCCGGCACGCAGGAAATCAGTCCTTCCGGCTACCGCCGGATCAACGACGGTGCAACTGCCGAGGCCATTCCTGCCAACAGTATTGAGTCCGAGTTGAAGCAATCGCTCTGGCGAACGGCCTTCACTATATACAGTGGCGGGGGGAATGTAGATAATTCCGTGTATGGCTACTATGCCGATGGCTTTTTCGACCGCCGCGCCATTGTGAGAGCTGTGGGACTTTACGGCGAAGCTAACACCGCCGTTTCTGTGAACAATAACGATGTAGCTTATGTCGGAAGGCTATACTTCAATCCCGTAGCTACCGGCGGACATTACAATGCTTCGCTCTTCTTTCCCACAGCGGGCTATCGGAACCCCACTTCCGGCGCACTTAATGGCGCCGGACTGGAGGGCTACTACTGGTCATCGTCAATGACAGCGGGAGGCNNCTTCCGGCACAGCGTTGAGAAATAGAAGGCTTTATTCCACTACAACGGCACTGGCAAAAAGATACGGAATGGCCATCCGTCCCGTGCGGCAACCATAAAAGAAAATAGTTCTTATCAAACGGATAATATGTATATAAAACTTTAACACTACAAAAATTCTAACTGGTCGTGAGAAGCCGTTGAAAATTAAAAAGAATACAACCGATAAATCGAGGCTCCGGCGAGGTATACTTCGTTACTGCACAAAAACAAACTTCCTACGTTCAAAATAGCGACGAGGGCGTACTTGCCGGAAACAGAGAAGCCTGCATCAAGCGATGCAGGCTTCTTGCATTTGTGTGGGCCCTGTTGGGCTTGAACCAACGACCCCNNGTGCTACTAACCAACTGAGCTAAGGGCCCTGATTTCGAAAAATCGGGCTACAAAGATAGTGCTTTTTTTTGGAAATGCCAAAAAATGCCGCTCAGGTAGTCAGCCGTTGCAGTTCGTTGGCAAAAATGCTGCGAACGCCCTGCAGGGTGCGCAGCCTCTCCATCAGCACTTGCAGTTGCGCCGTGTCGTTATTTTGCTGCGCTTTGAGCACCTGTTCGCTCACCTCAATGTAAGCTTGTTTGGTAATACTTGATTTATAGACAAGTATGGCGTTCGGAATGTCGCGTTGCAGTTTGGTGTTTTCAGGCTCTTCCGAATCAATGAACCGTTTGATGGATAGACGATGGTTTTCGCTCAACGCATTGATGGTAAGCTCCATAATGTCGTGGTCGGGGTGATTGATGAAGTGCTTGATGCGTTCCTCGGCCGGAACATGGAGCACGGTGTTGTATTCGTCGAAAATTTTGCGGTAGTGCAGGTTTTTCAACTCTAACTCATCGTTGCGCAGTTCGTTGATGATGTATTCCGCCGCAGTGACGGTTTGCTTGTCTTCATTCGCAAACAAAGGTCTGTCGCCGTATTTCAAAAGAAAATAGACCAGTTCCTTTTCGCAGGCTTCGCTGAACACGTTGCTGACAAAGGCGGGCAGGGGAGCTGTAATGGCGTTGGCTACGGCGGCTGTTTCGGCAGTTGATAGCTGTTCCTCCGGAGGTGATGTCACGCTTTTCGTGCCGCTGTCGTACATTTTTTTCCGGCGCAGCTTGGCCACTTCCGTCAGTAAAATGTCTTCTTCAATATCCAGCAGGCGGCTGCATTCTTTGACGTACACCGTGCGCACGATGGTGTCGGGAATCACCGAAACGCTTTTTACTACTTCGCTGATCAGCGCTGCGCGTTTGATGGGGTCATTTTTCGCTTCTTCGCTCAGCAGTTTTGTTTTGAATGAAATGAAATCCTGTTCGGCGCCGCTGAGAAAAGTTTCCAGCTCCGAGGTGCTGTGTTTGCGGGCGAAAGAGTCGGGGTCGTCGCCGTCGGGGAAGAGCGCTACTTTCACGTTCAGTCCTTCTTCGAGCAGCATGTCGATACCGCGGATGGAGGCTTTGATGCCAGCCGCATCGCCGTCGTACAGCACCGTGACGTTGGGCGTGAACCGCTTGATGAGGCGCACCTGCTCCGTGGTGAGTGAGGTGCCGCTGGACGCCACCACATTTTCGATGCCGGCCTGGTGCATGGAAATCACGTCGGTGTAGCCTTCCACCAAGTAACATTTCTGCGTTCGCGTGATGGCCTGCTTGGCAAAATAAATGCCGTACAGTCCATTGCTTTTGATGTAAATTTCACTTTCGGGCGAGTTGAGGTATTTGGCCACGCTTTTATCCTGTTTCAGGGTGCGTGCGCCGAAGGCGATCACCCGGCCGCTGACGGAGTGGATGGGGAACATTACGCGGCCGAAAAAGCGGTCGTAGAGTTCGTTGTTCCGTTCCATCGACAGCCCTGTAGCCACTAAATATTCTTTTTTATAGCCATCGTTAAGGGCTTTGTTGCTAAAGGCGTTGCGCGAATCGAGACAGTAGCCGAGCTGGAATTTTTTGATGGTCTTGTCGCTGAAACCGCGTTCGCGGAAATAGCTCAGGCCGATATTTTTCCCGTCGGGATGCTCCCACAGGGTGTTGGTGAACTGCTCCTGGGCGTAGGCCGACACGATCATCAGGCTTTCCCGTTGTCCGGCGGCCTGCTGTTCCTCCGCGGTCAGTTCCTTTTCCTTCACTTCGATGCCGTACTTCTTGCCTAAGTATTTCAGCGCTTCCACATAGGTCATGTGTTCGTGCTCCATCACAAAGTTCACCACATTGCCGGCCTTTCCGCAGCCGAAGCATTTGTATATGCCCTTAGTGCCCGACACGCTGAACGAGGGCGTTTTCTCATTGTGGAACGGACAACAGGCCAAATAATTCACGCCCCGTTTTTTTAGGGTGACGAAATCGCCTATCACGTCGACAATGTCGGCGGTGTCAAGGATGCGGTCTATGGTAGCGCGGTCTATCAAAGCGATTTAAGGTAAAAGGGTGAAGGGTAAAGGGTAAAGGGTAAAGGGTGGAAAGGTTATTTTGATTTATGGTTTTTTCGATAAGTTATTAGTTTAGCTATTTGAGCCGACAAGGTTTTAGCATTTTCAAGCAATTCCGTTCCTTTTGTTTTTCCAATATATTTTAATTTAATAGCTATATACAATTGTGTTCGTAATTCTCCACAGGAGCCTTTGGCGATAAATAGAAATTGAACAAATTCTTTGTTGCTGTGCCGCTCAAATCCTTCAGCTATGTTTGACGGCATGGAAACAGCCGCACGTTGAATTTGGTCTTTAAAACTGAAATCTTTACAGTCTTTGAAAACATCATAAATCTGAGTAACTATTTGCATGCTTTCTTTCCAAATAGTAAGGTCTTCAAAATATTTTACAGTGGCCATATATTTTTTGATATTTGTATTTCACCCTTCACCCTTCACCCTTCCACCTTTCACCTAAAACAACGTCTCCGGATACACTCCCGTGTCGTGCAGCGCTTTCAGTTTGGCAGCCACTGCAGGGGCATCTTCCTTATAAGTAACGCCGAACCATTGCGAGGTGGTGGGCAACACTTTCACTTTGGAGGTGTGCGATTGTATCAGCTCATTCACCACGAGAGGAATGTAAAATTCCGATTTCATTTCCTGTCCCCGTTCTTTCAAAAACGCTTTGAATATCCTTTCCGAATGTTGGAAATAATCGGGTGTGAAGCCCCACATATTCATAGACACCAGCGTATCGTCGGGAATGGGGATCAGCTCGCCCTTGTCGTCTTTGTATTTCACCACGCCGTTTTCGCGCACAACATGGGTGCGTTCCACCACAGTGGTGAGGTGACCCGAAGCGTCCTCCGTGCACACACCGCGCGACACGGCGCCTAATTCCGAGAGCGTGTTGCCCACTTGGAAACCCACCATGCAGTAGTTGTTTTCACTATTCTCCAACGTTTTCAGGTGGTCGGCCATCACGTTGAAAGCGTCGGTTCCGTAGTAATCGTCGGCGTTAATGGCGGCAAAGGGTTCCCGGATCACCGGCGCGGCCATCATCACGGCGTGGTTGGTGCCCCAGGGTTTTTCACGACCTTCGGGACAGGTAAAACCCGCCGGCAGAATGTCGAGTTCCTGGAAAACAATTTCAACCGGTATTTTATTCTTGAAACGGGGCAGTATGTGCTCACGGAAATCCTGTTCCATGAAACGGCGGATCACAAATACCACCTTATCGAATCCGGCGCGTTGGGCGTCGAAGATCGAATAATCCATAATGATTTCCCCGTGGGGGCCAAGTCCGGCCATCTGTTTCAGTCCGCCGAAGCGGCTACCCATACCGGCAGCCATAATTAAAAGCGTAGGTCTCATAGTCTTACATTTCATAATCTCACAAATTTACGCAAAAAAAGTGAGAAAATCAAAAAAAAATACTAACTTTGTGAGATTAAAAATTTAACCTTTTAACATTCAACCACCATGGCGAAGAAAGAAGAAAAAGAAGTCACGGAGAAGAAAACAGCCGGGGTAAGTCCCGAAAAATTGAAAGCACTGCAAGCCACACTCGATAAAATCGACAAGGATTTCGGCAAAGGAACGGTGATGAAGTTAGGCGATCGTCCTACCTTCGAGGTGTCGGTAATCCCGTCGGGTTCCATTGGCCTCGACCATGCTTTGGGCATTGGCGGTTATCCGCGCGGCCGTGTAGTAGAGATCTACGGCCCCGAGTCGAGCGGTAAGACCACGCTGGCCATTCATGCCATTGCCGAAGCGCAGAAAGCAGGCGGCATTGCAGCCATTATAGATGCAGAGCACGCCTTTGACCCGTCCTATGCCCGCAAATTGGGTGTGAATGTCGACACGTTGCTCATTTCGCAGCCCGACAATGGGGAGCAGGCGCTGGAGATTGCCGACCACCTTATTCGTTCCGGCGCGGTAGACGTGATCGTGATCGACTCTGTGGCGGCGTTGACCCCGAAAGCAGAGATCGAAGGCGAGATGGGCGATTCGAAGATGGGTCTCCATGCCCGTTTGATGAGCCAGGCCTTGCGTAAACTCACGGCCAATATCAGCCGCACGAACACTTGTTGCATTTTCATTAACCAGTTGCGCGAAAAAATAGGGGTGATGTTCGGAAATCCCGAAACCACCACCGGCGGCAATGCCTTGAAATTTTACGCTTCGGTGCGCCTCGACGTGCGCCGCGTGACCCAGCTCAAAGACGGCGAAGAAGCTACCGGCAACCGTACCCGTGTGAAAGTAGTGAAAAACAAAATGGCGCCGCCGTTCAAGAAAGCGGAGTTCGACATTGTGTTCGGCGAAGGCATATCAAAACTCGGCGAGACCATCGACCTGGGTGTCGACTACGATATTATCAAAAAGAGCGGTTCATGGTTCAGCTATGGCGACACGAAGATCGGCCAGGGGCGCGAGGCCGTGAAACAAATGCTGCTCGACAATCCCGAATTGGCGGAAGAAGTAGAAGCCAAAATCCGGGAGAAGATCAAAGAAATCAAAGACTGATGAAATTTTAGAATGAATTGTGGGCGGAAGCAACCAGGGGCGGAATTTTCCGCCCCTTTTTTTTAGACCTTGAGGCGAGGGGCTAAGAGACTGCCGTTCAGGCGACTGTGGTAAAAGCCACCTTTATATTATTTCATGCACTTTGCCAATGGGTTCGTATATATTTTTGGGTACCTCTGTATTTTTTGCATACTCCGGCCACCGGCTTACCACATCACAAGTTTGTTCTATGATTTCTTTCCACTTTTTGATGCTTTGTTCCCGTCCCACTTTCTCCAGGTCGGTAAAGGTGAAATTCTCAAACTTACCATTGATCCCCATTAAATGACGGCGATTCCACCGGCCGGTTGGATCGTAAGCATAACTCATGTCATAAGCCGGCGCCAATGACCATTGACCGGACTTGTCCATCAGAAACGAAATATTTTTTGTATGATCATCACAATTTTTAGCCATCACATTGAATACCATGCGCCGGTATAGTTGCTCAATAGCCTGAAATGGCAATTTTAACCGGTTTACAGTATAAAATGCCTGTTCATAATAATTTGTATCTATTAAACTGTAATTCATGCCGGCCATTGCATTGAGCGATTGCAGATGTAATTTTTCCCCGTTGCCCGGCCGGTCAAACCGGCGTGTCATGAAATGCGCCCGGCCTCCTTCCTCTAACAAACGGCATTGAGCCATGGTAATTCCACAATCAACAGCCATCCGGTGGTAGGCATATTCCACCCTTCCCATTCCTGAAGCCAAGCCCAGTTCAGATGATTTAGTTACGCCGTCAAACTTTATTAACCAATGCTCAAACCCGGCAGGGAGTTCCGCCACTTGTCCGGATTTAATATCACCGGTTATTTCATTATAGGCAATCACCGCTTTGGGTCGGGCGCCGCCTGCTGAAGCGCCCACGCGCACAATATTCATAATGGCTTCACCCTCTTTAGATATGTTGGTTTGCAATTTCTCTCGTTCGGAAAATACCGTCTGGGCAAGATTCACCAGTCCGACAATATCTACATCCACCACCTTATCATTTTTAAACATCGCCGGAAAAAAATCCAAGGCACCAACACCACGTTTTCCGGTATAGCACAGCCGTTCAATAGGCGTAAAAGAATTTGGATTTCGATGCTGCTTTTGCAGCCAGGCATTGATTACTTTGTTGCCGAAAGAATCCGGTAAAGAATCTGCAATGAAAGGAGGAAGCCCCTTAAATGTTTCGTAATCTACAGGACTGCCCGGAACAAAGGAATATGTTTGCTGAGGGTCAATATCTCGATTGGGACTCAGTATGGGTGCTACTTCCAAACCTTGTGAAATCCATTTTTCATTCCATTGAAATAACCCATATTGCTGCTTTTCTTCCCAGGCTAATATTCCTACGATTTTATCCCATATTTTTATCTCTGCTGCCGGCACCATAATTATCTAATGTTTTTTTGATGGCTTAACACGTTTGGGCTCTTTTCTTTGAAGTTCGAATAATACTTTTGGTGAAATGGGTTCCGGTTTCAATAAAAAATGGTATAATCCGGGCAACTCGTCCAACGCTCTTATTACTAACAAAAACGTTTCTGTGCCGACATTTTTCCCTTGCTCAATATTAATGATCGTATTGATGCTAATTCCGGCTTTATCGGCGAGCATTCTTTGGGTTAATTGCCTTTTAATCCGTTTTTTGCGAATCCTGTCCCCAATTTCCACCAACAGCTGCTTTGTAGAGAGTCCGGTAATAGTGTATTGATTTAACATATATTTTATTAGATATTATGCTGCAAATATAAGTATAATATCTAATATATACAACATAATTTTGCATTTTACTGCAAAGCCATAGACGAGAGACTAAGAGATAAGAGACGAGAGACTAAGAGACGAGAGACTAAGAGACTAAGAGGCTAAGAGACTAAGAGACAAGAGACTAAGAGACGAGAGACTAAGAGATTAAGAGATTAAGGGATTAGGATATGTATAGTAAATGAATCAACTCATCACTCATCACTCATCACTCATCACTCATCACTCTTTAAACCCTTCACCCTTCCACCCTTCACCCTCAAGCCTTTCAATAATCTGTAAAACAATAAGATACAGAGGCTCTAAAGTTCTGGTAATACTGCGTATGTGAACTTTACGCCGGTCATTCCTTCATTGATAATTACGGGTAATCAATGCGCCGGAACAGGTGTAACTTTTAACGCATCGAACGGAGAAAACTACGAGTGGACGGGCGCTTTCAACGGACAGACCGGCAACACGAAAACATCATCTGCCGTCACCGGCAACTACACCACCTCTGTGCGCAACTACGTTTCCGCCAACGGCATCACCTGCTACAGCGCGTATACTGCCGAAGTTACGGGGTCGGTGAATGAGAAACCATCCAAACCAACGCTTACGGCATCAAAGAACCCCAAATGCCCCGGCGAAGCAGTTACCATCTCATTACCAAACTGGTACGGATTACCCGGCGGCGTGGAAGGGCGAAACTATCACATCAGCGGAATAGTGTGGGGACAATCGGCTAACGTGGGAACCGGCTCATACAAAGGCCAGGTGCAACACCCCAACGGCTGCTGGAGCGATTTCAGCGACCCCTTAACGATCTCCGACGTCACCGCCCCCGGCATTACCTCACAGCCGCAGGCGCAAACCGTATGCCAGGGTGCCAACGCCACGCTCTCGGTAGGGGCGGACGCGGGCTACGGCAGCATAAACTCCATTGAGTGGTGGAGAGACGGTGTGCACGCCGGCTCCGGAAGCCAGATAGCTACCGGCACGGCAGGCAACTACACCGCCCGGATCACCACGTCCCACGGTTGTGCGGTAAACTCCAACACCGTGGCAGTGACGGTGAATGCCTGCGGCCCCACGACCACCTGCGGTACGGTCTGGAGCGGCGCTACGTTTAAATGGAAAGGCGTTAATTATGGTTACCAAGCTGATTGGAGTACCGGCTGCGACGTCGCGGCTCCGGACGACTATTTGGCCACACTTAGTGATTGCCACAATCCCTGCGGCACCGGTTGTAGCATTCGTTCGACCTCACAGGGTTATGTATATCAATGGAGTGGAAGCCCCACATGCTCAGGCGGGGGCAAGCATATATATGTAACAAGACTACAATCGCCGGGTAACCTCACGGGGTGCGCATTAGTTGCCTACGAATGGAGCGGTGCAACGCTAACGTTCAATGGCGTCCAATACGGCTATGAAAAAACTAGCGGAACTCCTTCAATTCCGCGAGAATGTTGGGCGCCGGTGCCCGGCGGCTTCGATTGCAGTTCTGTGATATTCAGCGGCAGGACTTCCGACGACGGCTACCAGTGTGGCGGTTGCATGAATTGTCCATGCTGCTGTGGCATTCAGTGCCAAAATTTCCAGGGAGTTAGTGGGAGTGTCTATTTTATAAAATTAGATTAAATGCAGAAGGAGGAAAGGTGGAGAGATACGACTTTTCCCAAAATCGCCAAATTTTCAAATTTATGATTTGTTATGTTTTTTGCTTAAATTCATAACATATTCATGTCTGTATTTGAAAAAATACTGTATCCTTGCGGTCTGATTTTGTCTCAAAAACATAACTAATCGGGGACAAAATAATAAAATAAAGAATATGCAAACAATGATTTATGGCAAATCATTACCATTCGATAAATTGATGAATAAAATCAAACAGTTGAACGAAAGAATAAATCAAATTGAGTGGTGATGGGTTCCATTTTCAATTCTTTCCACCCTTCACCTTTCACCCTTCACCTTTCACCTTTCACCCTTCACCTTTCCACCTT
>DBDM01000195.1:13111-23180 GCA_002293585.1 Bacteroidales bacterium UBA932 | reverse complement strand
AAATGTCCATAAACAATGTAATTTTTCACAAATTTAAGATTTTTTTGTAACTTTGTAAATTGTTTCGTCATTTAATGATATGAAAAAAAATCCCGTCCGGCGTATAGCGCTTTTCCTGACCGCTTTTGCTGCTATAATTACAGCGACGGTGTGGGGTATCAGGTATTATACCGCCTACTTTAGCGCTAACGTAAAGGTGGAGCATGGGCAGGCATACCTCTACATTCCCGGCGACGCTACTTTTGAGCAGGTGCTCGATAGTTTGCGGACCATGCGCGTGTTGCGAAATGAAGCACGTTTTATGCAGGTAGCCCAATGGAAAAAATATCCGGAAACTATTCGGCCGGGACGTTATAAATTGACGAACGGAATGAACAATAGGTTGTTGGTGAATAAATTAATAGCCGGATTGCAAGAGCCTTTGCGGTTGACTATTTCGGGAAATATACGCAGCAATGAACGCTTGTCGGCTGTGTTGGCGCGCTACGTGGAAGCCGATTCAGCCGGCATATTGGCTGTGTTGCGCGATACGGCGCTGGTGTCAACTTACGGATTTAAACCGGCAACGGTGATGGGCCTATTTATTCCGAATACTTATGAAGTGTACTGGACAATTACGCCAACCGCTTTGCTGCAACGCATGCACAAGGAGTATGACAGCTTTTGGAATGCTCAACGCCGTGAGAAAGCCTCTACCCTGGGGATGTCGCAGCAGGAGGTGAGTACTTTAGCTTCCATAGTGTATGAAGAAAGCTTAAAAAACGACGAGATGCCCCGTATTGCCGGCGTGTATATCAACCGTTTGAAAAAGAAGATCCCATTGCAGGCCGATCCTACTTTGAAGTATGCTGCGGGCGATTTTACACTGAAACGGGTGCTGGATGTGCATAAATTCATCGATTCGCCTTATAATACCTATAAATACCGTGGTCTTCCGCCGGGACCTATCTGCATACCGCCGCCGGTAGCTATTGATGCCGTATTGAACTGCGAACAGCATGATTATTTGTATTTTTGCGCAAAGCCTGATTTCAGCGGCTACCATAATTTTTCTAAAACACTGACCCAACATAATCAATATGCTGATGAATATCGCCGGGCGCTAAACCGGAATGGTATCTACCGTTAGTATATAGTATTTAGTACAGAGTATTATATGCAAATACTTGATGCACAGTGATTAATATTGGCACTTAATACTCAATACTAATTACTCAGTACTTTTTACTATCTTTGTAGGTTAAATTATAAAAAATGGATTACAAAGTAGCAGATATCTCCTTAGCCGCATTTGGCCGGAAAGAAATTGACATTGCAGAAAAAGAAATGCCCGGCCTGATGGCCATACGCAAAAAATATGCTGCCCAACAACCCTTAAAAGGCGCGCGCGTCATGGGCTCATTGCACATGACCGTTCAAACCGCCGTATTGATTGAAACGCTGAAAGCCCTGGGCGCTGAGGTGCGCTGGGCCTCGTGCAATATTTTTTCCACACAGGATCATGCCGCAGCAGCTATAGCCGCAGCAGGCATTCCCGTATTCGCATGGAAGGGTGAAACCCTGGAAGAGTATTGGTGGTGTACGGAGCAGGCGCTTTCTTTTGAAGGCGGAAAAGGCCCCACGCTGATTGTAGATGACGGTGGCGATGCTACCTTACTGGTGCATTGGGGGGTGAAAGCCGAAAAAGATCCCTCATCTCTTAATCGTCAACCGGCAAGCAAGGAAGAAGGGGTAATTCTTGATTTATTGAAACAGACATTGAAAAAAGATGCGTCCAAATGGACGAATATGGCTACCGGAATTAAAGGCGTGAGCGAAGAAACCACTACCGGCGTACACCGTCTGTACCAAATGTTGGAACGTGGTGAATTGCTGTTCCCCGCCATTAACGTCAACGACTCGGTGACTAAATCAAAATTTGACAACCTGTATGGTTGTCGCGAATCATTAGCCGACGGCATTAAGCGTGCTACCGATGTGATGATTGCCGGAAAGGTAGTGGTGGTGTGTGGTTACGGCGATGTAGGCAAAGGCTGTGCCCGTAGTATGCGTTCCTACGGCGCACGTGTGCTGGTGACAGAGATCGACCCTATTTGTGCCTTGCAGGCAGCCATGGAAGGCTTTGAAGTAGTGACGGTGGAAGATGCCCTGCCCGAAGGAAATATCTATGTAACCACCACCGGAAACTGTGATATCATTACCATTGATCACATGGCGAACATGAAAGACCAGGCCATAGTGTGCAACATCGGTCACTTCGATGATGAAATACAAGTGTCGGCATTGGAAGAATTTAAAGGCATACAAAGAATAAATATCAAACCGCAGGTAGATAAATTTGTATTCCCCGACGGTCATGCTATTTTCTTGTTGGCCGAAGGGCGTTTGGTGAACCTGGGTTGCGCAACGGGACATCCTTCCTTTGTGATGAGCAACTCCTTCAGTAACCAAACCCTGGCGCAAATTGAGTTGTGGACGAATAAATACGAGCTGGGCGTATACCGCCTGCCGAAAAAATTAGATGAAGAAGTGGCCCGCCTGCACTTGGCACAGTTGGGGGTGAAGCTCACCACGCTTAATGCAAAACAGTCCGCTTACCTTGGCATTGACCCGGAAGGGCCTTACAAACCGGAGCACTACAGGTATTAAAGGAGAATAATCTGCGTAAACCCGTCGTCATTGCGAGGAACGAAGCAACCTATTATCTGCGTTCTATTGAATTTTTAAATGTTAAATTATGAAAATATCGTACAACTGGCTTAAAGACTACATCAACACAACGGAAACACCGGAGCGTATAGCCGAAATACTCACTTCCATTGGCCTTGAAGTGGAAGCAATGGAACGCACCGGCGGAATCCCCGGCAACCTCAGTGGCGTGGTGGTAGGGCATGTATTGGAATGTGTGCAGCATCCGGATGCCGACCGTTTGCGCGTGACAAAAGTAGATGTAGGCGCCGGCGAAGCATTGCAAATTGTGTGCGGAGCGCCGAATGTGGCGGAAGGACAGAAAGTGGCGGTAGCTACTATTGGCACGACTTTGCATTTCAGTAACGGCGAGTCGGTAAAAATGAAACGCCAGAAATTGCGCGGTGTGGAATCAATGGGCATGATTTGCGCCGAAGACGAATTGGGCATCGGCGCTTCGCACGACGGCATTATGGTACTCGACCCTTCGGTGAAGGTAGGTACGCCGGTCAATGAGGTGATAAAAATAGACAGCGGCGATATTATTTTTGAAATCGGATTAACACCTAACCGTATTGATGCTGCCTCGCATTTTGGCGTGGCGCGTGATTTGGCAGCCGCCTTGAATGCAGGCACACAGCTTCCGCCGGTGTCGGCTTTCAAAGAAGGAGCAGGGCAGGGCATCACGGTGAAAGTAGACAACACCCTTGCCTGTCCCCGTTATTCGGGCATTACCATTAAGGGAATTAAGGTGCAACCCTCTCCCGAATGGCTGCAAAAACGCTTGTCGGCCATTGGTTTGAGACCTATCAATAACGTGGTGGACATCACCAATTTTATTTTACATGAAATCGGACAGCCTCTGCACGCTTTTGATGTGGCAAAGATCGACGGCGGACAAATTGTAGTGCGCACCTGCGATGAAGGAACCCTCTTCACAACGCTCGACGGCGTGGAACGAAAACTCAACGCCAATGATTTGATGATTTGCAGCGCCTCACGCCCCTTGTGTATCGCCGGTGTATTCGGCGGTTTGGATGCCGGAGTAACCGAAACGACTACCGATGTGTTTTTGGAAAGCGCTTATTTCAATCCTGTGTGGGTGCGTAAAACCGCTCGCCGTCATGGTTTGAATACCGATGCGTCTTTCCGCTACGAGCGTGGCGCCGATCCTGAAATTACACTCTACGCCTTGAAGCGCGCTGCCTTGATGATACGGGAACTGGCCGGCGGTACGATTACCGGCTCGGTGCAGGATGTTTATCCGCAGCCCGTGGCGCCGGCAGAAGTGGAACTCAATTATAAAAGCATGTCGCGATTGATTGGTAAGGAAATTCCTGCGCGGGAATTGCAAACGATCTTGCAGTCCCTGGATTTTAATATCATCAACACTACGGCCGAAGGTCTCCGTGTAAGCGTTCCTACCTATCGTGTAGATGTTACGCGGGAATGCGACGTGGTAGAAGAAGTGTTGCGCATTTACGGTTACAACGCAGTAGACATTCCGGAGCGCGTGTTATCATCGGTGAATAGCCGCCGCAAGCCCGACAAAGAAAAATTACAGAATACCATTTCGGATTATTTGACGGACAATGGTTTTTATGAGATGATGAATAATTCGCTCACCAAAAGCGATTACTATCAATTAACCCCTTCGTTTCCGCCCGACAATGAGGTGAAAATATTGAACCCGCTGAGCAGCGACCTCAATGCCATGCGCCGCACTTTGATTTTCGGAGGATTGGAAGTGGTGAGCCATAATATCAATCGCCAGTACAACGATTTGAAATTGTATGAATTTGGTAATGTATATTTCTATACGCCGGATAAGGCAGATAAAGGCCTGGCCGCTTATTCCGAAGCGCCGCGATTGGCTTTGTTTGTTACGGGTGCTGCCGTGCAACCCTCATGGAATGCTAAAGCTGAAGCTACGAATTTCTTTTACCTGAAAGGTTATGTAGAAAAAATTATGGAGCGTTTTGGTGTTGATTTATATAGCCTGCCCACTGATAATGCGCCGTCCGACTGCTTTGCCGAAGGCATGTCGTGGCTCCTGAATGGTAAGCCCCTGGCGGTGATTGGAACTGTCGCTAAAAAATTGCGTGCGGCTTTTGGTATTAAACAGGAAGTGTATGTGGCCGAGATTGCCTGGGACATGTTGATTAAAGCACAACAGCAACATAAGGTGCTTTATAAGGAATTGCCGAAGTTTCCCGAAGTGCGCCGCGACCTGGCCCTGGTGCTCAATGAGCAGGTGACCTTCTCGCAACTGCGCGACATAGCGTTCAAAGTGGAGAAACATTTGTTGAAACAGGTTGGCCTGTTCGATGTATATCGCGGCGACAAGCTGCCTGCCGGGAAGAAACAGTATGCGCTGAGTTTCATTTTGCAGGATGAAGAAAAAACCTTCACCGACCAGCATATCGACCGCATTATGCAACAATTGTTGGCTGCGTTTGATAAGGAAACAGGCGCTGCACTGAGATAAATGAAGAAGTATTTTTCTTTCGTCAAATTTGCCCACACGCTATTTGCGCTTCCCTTTGCCTGTGTTGGCTTTACGTTGGGTGTGCAGCAAGCGGATTTCTCGTGGTGGTCGCTGTTGCTTATGCTGCTATGCATGGTGTTTGCCCGCAATGCTGCCATGGGCTTCAACCGTTATGCCGACCGCCGTTTCGATGCGCGCAATCCGCGCACGGCCGGGCGTGAACTGCCGAAAGGAATGATATCGCCGGGCAGCGCATTGGCTTTTGTAATTATCAATGTGCTTGCTTTCATGGTCACGGCTTATGTATTAAATCCGCTCTGCTTCTATTTATCGCCGGTAGCCCTGTTGATTGTGTTGGGCTATAGCCTCACCAAACGCTTCACCTGGTTGTGTCATTTGGTACTGGGGCTGGGCTTGTCGGTAGCGCCGGCCGGCGCCTACATTGCCGTTACCGGCACATTGTCCGGCGCGCCTTGGTTGTTCTCCGCGCTGGTATTGTTTTGGAGCGCCGGCTTTGATGTACTCTACGCCTTGCCCGATGAGGATTTTGATAAACAGGAAAAATTACATTCCATTCCGCAGGCTTTTGGCCGGAAAGCTGCCCTATGGCTGTCGACAGGCTTGCACGTGGTGGCTGCGGGCTTTGTGACGTTGATTGGCGTAGTGCTTATCCCCGGAGCACTGTATTGGACAGGGGCGATAATCTTTGTAGCGCTGTTGATTTACCAGCATCTGATCATTAGTCCCACGGACCTGTCGCGCCTGAATGCGGCATTTTTTACTACTAATGGTATTGCTTCGGTAGCATTGGCCATATTCGCCATTATTTCAATTATAATCAGATAATTAACCTGATTGTACTTTTGAAAATACAATTTTAATGATATTTTGTTTTTTCAAAAGTACAATCGATATAATATTGCTATATATTATTTATTATTAGTATTTTATCCTATTTGCATTTTGTNNATAAAAATGATTTTTATAATATACAAAATATGTTTATATTTGTATTTTCAAAAATACATTTGTTATGAATACCTTATTTGATAAACATAATAAACAGTTAGTCAAAGTGAAATCCGGGCAAATCCGTTATATGATGAATGAAGTGGATTGGAAAGACCGCTTGTTTGCTATTACCGGTGCGCGCGGTACGGGAAAAACCACCCTGATATTCCAGCATATTAAACATCATTTACAGGGAGAAAAAGCGCTCTACGTGAGCCTCGACGATATTTATTTCACCAACCATCGCCTTGTCGATTTGGCGGAACAACTATCGTTAAATGGGGTATATCATTTGTTTGTAGATGAAGTGCACAAATATCCCTATGGCACTTGGGCGCAGGAACTGAAAAACATTTATGATTTTTATCCCGAGATGCACGTAGTGTTTTCCGGTTCATCTATTCTGCAAATTTACAGAGGTAATGCCGACCTCAGCCGCCGGGCTATACACTATGAACTGCGTGGCCTTTCGTTCCGCGAATACCTGGCCTTTGAAGGAATTTTACAGTTGAAACCCTTATCATTGGAAGATATTTTGCAACACCATCAGAATATTTCAGTAGATATTATAGAACAACTACACCATAAGAAAATCATTCCCCTGTTTCATCAATACCTGAAAACGGGCTATTATCCCTATTATTTAGAGAACCGGGATAATTACCTGCAACGCTTAGCCAATGTAGTGAATATGGTGTTGGAAAGCGACTTGCCGGCAGTGGAACGCATTGAGTATCCTACGGTGTTGAAGATGAAAAAACTGTTGGGAATTATTGCTACATTAAGCCCTTTTACACCGAATATGACGGAGCTGAGCAATAATGTAGGTGTTACACGTGTCAACTTGCCCAAGAGCCTCGAATATCTTGAAAGGGCGCGCTTAGTGGGTTTATTGCGCGACAAAAATAAGATGGCGACCATGGGAAAACCGGAAAAGATTTACCTTGATAACACCAACATCGCGTTGGCGTTGAGTGGAACTCATGCCGATACCGGCAATATGCGGGAAACTTTTTTCTTCAATCAATTGCGCGCTAAACACCAAGTCAACTCAACCGCTAAAGGCGACTTTCTGGTCGATGGTAAGTATATGTTTGAAGTAGGCGGTGCGAGTAAAACTTTCCGTCAAATAGCCAATATTCCCGAATCCTATCTGGCAGTCGACAATACAGAATATGCCACCCGCAACCGCATCCCCTTGTGGATGTTCGGACTGATGTATTAACGCATCAACTGCACTGCTTGCATTTGCACACAGGCTACTATGCCTGCGGTTTCCACGCGCAGCCGCGTGTCGCCTAAACTGATGGGCGTGAACCCGTGTTGCAGGGCAGCCGTTATTTCTGCCGAAGAAAAATCACCTTCGGGGCCAATCATAATGAGCGCTTTTGAACAGCCTTGCAGCGCTTTCGGTAGTACTATTCGCTCACCTTCGGCGCAATGGCCAATAAACTTTTGTCCGTCGAAAGGCTGCCGGATGAAGTTCATGATATCCGTCAACTCGTGCAGTTGCGGCAGACGGGTCTTGAGCGATTGTTTCATGGCCGATACTACAATCTTTTCGGCGCGCTCGTGCTTCAACACACGGCGCTCGGAGTGTGCGCAAAGCAAAGGAGTGATGGCATCAACGCCGATTTCCGTAATTTTCTCCAGCATCCATTCGTAGCGTTCCATATTTTTAGTGGGCGCTACGGCAAGATGCAGGTAATAATCACGCTGCCCGTAATGTGTATCCTTCGCGGTCACTGCCACCGTGCAGGCCTTAGCATCGGCATTGGTAATGCGCGTAGTGTACAGCGTGCCGCGGCCGTCGGTCAGGTGCACCGCATCGCCTTCCGCTAACCGCAATACACGGGCGCAATGCCTGGATTCTTCCTCATTCAATGTATAAATGTCGCCGTTGATGCCGGGCGTATAAAAAAGATGCATAACATAATTTTTTACAAAGATAGAGATTTTGCAGTTTCAAAAAAATAAATTATCTTTACATACATGAAACGCATAGGCTTATTATCCGATACCCACTATTGTTTTGATGAAAAATTATACCGTTTTTTCGACGAGGTCGACGAACTATGGCATGCCGGTGATATCGGCAACATTGAGCTGGCCGATGAAATGGCCGCTTTCAAGCCCCTGCGCGCAGTATTCGGCAATTGCGACGACTGGCATGTACGCGCCGCTTACCCCGAGGTGCAGCGCTTTACCGAAGAAGGCGTTGATGTTTTAATGATGCACATTGGCGGATACCCCGGCAATTATGCTTATGAAGCGCGGCAGCTGATTGAAGAAAATCCGCCCAAACTGTTTATTTCCGGCCATTCCCATATCCTCAAGGTGATGAATGATCAACGCTACGGATTGCTACACATCAACCCCGGTGGTGCGGGCATTCGCGGCATTCACGCTGTGCGCACCGCCATCCGGTTTATTATCGACAAGGGCGCTATTCGCGACCTGGAAGTGGGAGAGTGGACGAAGAATAGTGGTTAATTATTCGTGTATTTATCAACGATTGCAGCGCAGCAGGTGTCGCCCGTAATGTTCAGCATCGTACGCAGCATATCGAATAAACGGTCGACGGCAAACAGCAGCGGCACGCCTTCGAGCGGAATACCACCGGCAATGAGCACGGCAAACAGCGTAAGGGTCGGCCCCGGCACGCCGGCCTGTCCGATGGCGCTTAGTGTAGCCGTGATGATGACAGCTGTGTAGGCGCCTATCGATAACTCAATGCCGTAGAATTGGGCAAAGAAAAATGTGGCCAGCACATAATAAATCACATTGCCGGTCATATTAATCGTAGCGCCCAGCGGCAATACAAACGACACAGTTTCCTTAGACAGTTTCAGTTCCCGTTCGGCCACTTCCATATTAACGGAAAGCGTGGCCAATGACGAAGAGGTGGACAACGCCACCACCTGCGGCTTAATCATGGTTTTGAGGAATTGGGAAACCGGTATGTTCGAAAAGAAATGAATAAGCAGCAAATAAATACCCAGCCACATAAAGAGCAGCGCTACGATATTTACCCATAAAAGATTGGCTAATTTAGCGAAAATATCGAAACCCAATGTGCCCACCGCCGATGCCATGAGTGCAAACACACCCACCGGCGCTGTCCACATCACCACCTTGATGCACCAGATCAGTGCGTCGAGAAAACCGTCAATCATTTTAGTGATGATTTCTTTCTTATCGCTGGCTATGGTGCCGATGCCGAAGCCGAGCAGCATGCAAAATACAATAATCTGCAAAATGTTGCCTTCCACTAAAGCCACCACGGGATTGGCCGGAATAAAACTTTCAATGGTTTCCCAAAAGCCCAATGATGCAGCGGCAGTATGTTCTATGCTTTGGCCGTTTATAAATTTTTTCACCACTTCGGGGTCTACACCGCTGCCCGGTTCAAACCATGAGCCTAAGACCACGGCAAGCAATCCGGCGATGATAGAGGTGATAAAAATAAAAGACAGGGTAATCACAGCCACTTTTCCGGCTTTCTTTGTAGCGCCCAGCGACATGGCGCCGGACAGGATGGAAATAAAAATCAACGGAATGACCAGCATTTTGATGAGCAGGATAAATATACGGCCCAGCGGATCAAACACGACGGCGCTTTCGCCCATGAAATAACCTGCAACGCTGCCCACCACCATGGCCAACAATATCAGCACACCTAAATTTTTCAATGCTTTTTTTAAATTGATCCCCATTGCCTTACTAGATTTATTACTCATCACCCGTCAAATCTAAAAACTTTTAAATTTTTAAATCTTGAAACTGTCTACTGGCGACTCGTCACACATCACTCCGCATCCAGCAACTCCACCGCCTTCAGGAACACTTTATCGTCTCGCTTGTTAGGCACCTGGAAATATT
>DBDM01000195.1:11003-13091 GCA_002293585.1 Bacteroidales bacterium UBA932 | reverse complement strand
CCGGAAATTTTTATTCCTTCTTCATCCCTCGGCAGCTGTTGGGTTTCGGCATAACTCAACAACTCCTCAAACAGCGCATCGGTGATTTCAAATTTATTATCAAATGCTTCAAATGCCGGATATTGTTTTTTCAACGTGTTGCGGTGCTCATCCATGTAACGAAGAGAAAACTGGTTGAGAATACCGGTACGCAACATTTTTGAATAATAGTCCGAATAATAAGAAGTATCCAGCGGCATAAACACATCAGGCATGATTCCACCGCCGCCATATACCACTCGTTTGTTGACCAGTGTTTGGAACTTTAGGGAGTCGGGGAATTTAATACTGTCTTGCGTATAAATTTCGCCGTTGGAATAGCGTTTATATATTTCGGTGTAATATTTTTCAATATGTTCGGCATCGTAGGGACGTTGTATGACGCGGCCTGTGGGCGTATGGTAGCGGGCAACGGTCAGCCGTATCTGCGACCCGTCGGGAAGCGGCATCAGTTGTTGCACCAGCCCTTTCCCGTAGGAACGGCGACCGATAACAATGCCGCGATCCCAGTCTTGAATGGCGCCTGTTACGATCTCACTGGCCGAGGCGCTGCCTTCATCGATCAACACCGCCAGTTTACCCGTTTTAAAAAAGCCGTCGCCGGTAGATATATCCAACGTTTTAGTCCAGTGCACCCCTTCGGTATACAGCAATAACTTTCCGGCGTCAAAAAACTGGTCGGCCAGCATGATGGAGGTTTGCAGCACGCCGCCGCTATTACCGCGCAGGTCAAGGATCATGGACGTGGGTTTGGTCTTGATTTTCGATAATCCGGTGCGGATTTCTTCCATGGTAGTCACGGCAAATTTATTGAGCCGTACATACACCATGCCGGGCTTTACTTCATATACGGCATCAACGCTGAAAATAGGAATTTTGTTGCGCACAACCACAAACTGCAGCAGTTCTTTAACATTTTTGCGGGCTATTTCCAAATCTACCTTAGTGCCTTTGGGGCCGCGCAATAATTTCATTACACGGTCGTTTTTCAGTCCCACGCCGGCAATATTTTCCCCGTTGACTTTCAATATACGGTCGCCGGCCATGATCCCCACACGTTCGGAAGGCCCTCCCGACAAGGCGGAAACAACAGTGAGCGTATCATTCAGGATATTAAACTCCACGCCAATGCCGTCAAAACTGCCTTCGAGCGGCTCGTTGGCTGCTTTTAATTCTTCGGCAGTCAAATAAGTAGAGTGGGGGTCGAGTCCCTGCAGGGTGCTTATGATGGCCTTGTCCACTATTTTTCTAATGTTGGCGGTGTCTACATAATTATTATTAATGTAGTATAATAAACGCCCGTATTTACTGTAGCCTTCTTGCAGCGCCGACAGGTTTTGCGCCGGGAGTTGAACGGCGCAGAGAAGCAGGATCGTTATAAGAGTAAAAAAATGTTTCATGGCATATCGTGCTATATTTGACAAATATAAATAAAAAATCCGGAACTTTGGATAATTCCGGATTTTTTATTGAAGTTAGCCTTCTAAAAGACTATTCTTTACTTTCCATTTCCGATTTCAAAGCGGCCAGTGTGTCAATATCGCCCAAAGTGGTTTTTTCCAGATTGGCTTTCAATTTCTTCACGGCTTTTTGTGTATTTTCAACTTCGGTATTCCGTTCCTTGGTTTCGGTTTCGCGCTTGGCATCCTCAAAAGTGCGGGTGTGCGACAAGGTAATACGTTTAGCTCCTTTGTTGAATTCCAGCACTTTGAACGGTAATTTTTCTTCTATTTTGGCTACAGTGCCGTCCTCTTTAGTCAGTTGTTTGAGGGCTACCGTGCCTTCAACACCGTAGGGCAGGGCTATGATCGCCGTTTTGTCGTTGATGGCGGTGATAGTGCCTTCATGTACGGAGTCAATGGTGAAGATGGTTTCGAATACGTCCCAGGGATTTTCTTCGAGCTGTTTATGGCCGAGGCTGAGACGGCGGTTTTCCTGATTTACTTCAAGAACAACCACTTCAAGGGTGTCACCGATAGAGGTAAATTCACCCGGATGTTTGATCTTCTTCGTCCAGGACAAGTCGCTGATGTGTACCAATCCGTCAAC
>DBDM01000195.1:0-10957 GCA_002293585.1 Bacteroidales bacterium UBA932 | reverse complement strand
GGGTAACGTTGTGCAATATCTGTCCAAGGATCGGGTTTCAATTGTTTAATACCCAGTGACATTTTGCGTTCATCTTTATCAAGGGTAAGGATCACGGCTTCCACTTCGTCGCCTACTTTGAGGAAGTCCTGTGCGCTGCGCAGGTGTTGCGACCACGACATTTCCGACACGTGAATTAAACCTTCAACACCGGGCTGTACTTCGATGAATGCACCGTAGTCGGCAATTACCACTACACGGCCTTTCACTTTGTCGCCCACGTTGAGGTTTTGGTCAAGGGCATCCCAGGGATGCGGGGTCAGCTGTTTCAAGCCGAGCGCAATACGTTTCTTAGCATCATCAAAGTCAAGAATCACCACGTTGATCTTCTGATCCAATTGAACGATCTCTTCGGGATGGTTGATACGTCCCCACGACAGGTCAGTGATATGGATAAGTCCGTCAACACCGCCCAGGTCGATGAACACGCCGTAAGAAGTAATGTTCTTAACGGTTCCTTCGAGCACCTGTCCTTTTTCGAGACGGCCGATAATTTCTTTCTTCTGAGCTTCCAATTCAGCTTCGATGAGCGCTTTGTGCGATACTACCACGTTGCGGAATTCATGGTTGATTTTAACAATTTTGAATTCCATGGTTTTATTCACGAATACATCGTAGTCGCGGATTGGTTTCACGTCGATTTGTGAGCCGGGGAGGAAGGCCTCGATACCGAACACATCGACGATCATACCGCCTTTCGTGCGGCACTTGATGTAGCCCTTAACGATTTCATCGCTTTCAAGGGCTTGGTTTACACGGTCCCAAGAACGTAATGCGCGGGCTTTCTTATGTGAAAGCATTAATTGTCCGCGTTTGTCTTCGGCGTTTTCAACATAAACTTCCACCTTATCACCTGTTTTCAGGTCGGGATTGTAGCGAAATTCGCTGATGCTGATTACACCTTCGCTCTTGTAACCGATGTTTACGATTACTTCACGTTTATTCATGCTGACAACAGTACCTTCCACTACGTCGTTTTCGATAACTTTCGACAGAGTTTGGTCGTACTCTTTTTCAATGTTGTCTTTGCTGGCGCCGTATACGGCTGCATCGCTTTCAAAAGCATCCCAGTTGAATTTGTCGTTGGCTACGGATGCATTGCTAATGCGTTGTTTTTTGGGGAGCACTTCTTCGTTGGTGTCGTCTGCTACAACATCAACATCTTCTTCATGTTTGGGGATCACCACCTCGTCTTCGGCGAGTTGTTCGTTAATTTTACTCATTTTGTTAAGTGTTTTTTAATTAACAGGTTAGACATTATTTATTAACTTTCTTGCGAAAGAACGTGCAAAGATACGCAAAAAATTGTGAAATATCAATATATTTTGTAATTTTACTACCTTTGTCCCATCAAATCAATAAAAGGAATGCAATTATTCTTGAAGAAAGGGCGGGACGAGTCGCTGCGGCGTTTTCATCCCTGGGTGTTTTCGGGCGCTGTTGACCACATTAAAGGAAGTCCGGCCGAGGGCGACGTAGTAGCGGTGCACGCACACAACGGTGATTTTTTGGCGGTGGGACATTATCAGGAAGGCTCTATCACCGTGCGGATATTGAGTTTTGAGCAGCGCTCTATTGATGCGGCGTTCTGGGAAGACACCCTGCGTAAAGCGCTGCTGCTGCGCGAAGCCTGTGGGCTGACAGTAGGCATTACGCAGTTGGCAGTACGCAGTATGCAGCCGGCAGTCAGCAGTGACCATAACCCTTCACCCTTCACCTTTCCACCTTTTACCCTTCACTCTGTCACCTCCTGCTACCGCTTGGTGCACGGCGAGGGCGACCACCTGCCCGGATTGATCATTGATATGTATGATGACACGGCGGTGCTGCAAGCGCATTCTATCGGGATGTTCCGTGCGCGACCTTTGATCGTAGAAGCTTTGTGTAAGATTTACGGCGATAAGCTGAGGGCTGTGTACGATAAAAGTTCCGGCACGCTGTCCAGTAAAGAAAATGAACATACGGCCGATGCTTATTTGTACCGCACGGCAGACCCGTCGGGGGAGGTGTCGGAGAACGGCTACCGCTTTGCTGTGGATTGGGAACAGGGACAGAAAACAGGTTTTTTCCTTGATCAGCGCGATAATCGTAAATTGCTTGAACGGTATGCTACCGGCCGTTCGGTGTTGAACCTGTTTTGTTATACCGGCGGATTTTCCGTGTATGCCCTGGGGGGCGGCGCCCAATTGGTGCATTCCGTCGATTCGTCGCAAAAGGCCATTGATATGGTGGAACGCAATGTCGACGGCAACCACCGGCACCAATCGTTTACCGCCGACGCCATGGAATTTCTGCGTAACGCGCAGCCCAATGTCTACAACTTGATGGTGCTCGATCCGCCGGCTTTTGCCAAACACAGGGGGGCTTTGAAAAATGCCTTGCAGGCTTACAAACGGTTGAATGCCGCGGCATTTACACGCATAGCGCCCGGCGGCATTGTGTTTACGTTCAGTTGCTCGCAGGTAGTGAATAAAGTGGATTTCCGCAATGCCGTATTTTCAGCGGCAGCCCTTTCGGGCAGGCGTGTGCGTATATTGCACCAACTTACGCAGCCGGCCGACCATCCGGTGAATATCTACCATCCCGAAGGGGAGTATCTCAAAGGTTTGGTGCTGTATGTAGAATAAAAAAGGATGCTAAAAGCATCCTTTTTATTTATTCTGATTCTTTCACGGCAAAATTGAATCGCTGCAAGATCATCTTCCCTCCGAAATTATAGCTTACCTCTATATAGTTTTCGCTATCGGCATAGCAGCCGGGCGTTTTATAAGTAATAGAGGCTCCGTCGCTACGGTTTCGTAATTGCAAATTACTGGCGCAGTTTGAACTGATGCGGGGTTTTTGCCGGGTAGTAATTTTCTTTCCATTCAACATCATGGCATAAGAAATTTCGCCTTCCGCTTCTGCCGTTGTTTCTAATGAAATATACGAATAGAGTTTGCGATAAGCGTTGACACAGTTTTGCGCCTTGTCTTTGCGACTATCGTCAAAAGACTTGTACAGCGCCTGCAGCGCAACTATATTTTCGGCAATTTCTTCCGTGGTGCCGATAGCATCCGTTACATCACACAATGAATCGAGCTGGGCGCTCATTTTGGCATCAGCTTCCTGGAATGCCGTTACTAACCGTTTCAACTGTAATTCACTGAATGGGTATTTTACATGATATTCGACGATGATCTCTTTGGTTTTCTTGTTTTGCTTTTTTACCCAGTAGTATTCGTTGGCGTTGGATAGTGAAATCTCGTTCAGGTAGGGAACGTTGCCTGTTTTGGTCAGCGTGTTCACCCCGGTTGTTTCGAGAAATTGTTTTACCTGTCCGTTCAATACGGTTTCCTGCACTTGCACGGAAACGGTTGATTGTACTTTAACCGCTACAGACCGCACGATCTGCTCCCGGATGGATAACAATATTTTTTCTTTTGCTTTTTCAATATCCGGCGCGGTGGTAGATACTATCAGGTAATTCCGCTCCACTCCATTAATCCACCCCGGCGCTTTTTTAGCACTGCGGTCCAGTACTTTTTCCTGTGCAAAGGATAGCGCCGGAACAGATAACAGAAGTGTAACGATGAGAAATATTCTCAAGTCCATAATTATTGTCTTGAGTTAGCGAAATTCTCCATTTCTTCGTCATATTTTTCGCGGAATTTTTCGCGATCGAACAGCAGGCTTATTTTTTTATCTTGCAGGGCGCCGTTTTCCAGTGTTTTTTGAAATTCTTCTTTGTTCACTTCCAACGCCATGTATACGGTATAGCCACCGTCTTTGTTTTGTACGGTTTTGTTACATGCCGTGCGGGTGTTGCTCACTGTTTGGTTCACTACGTTGGTAGTCATTGCTTCAAATGTTTGGCCGAAATCCTGCTTTTGAGCATTGTCCATTTCGTTTACATAATTTTCAACCACACGTTTAATTGTTTGGCTGATGCCGGCAGCCAGTTCGGCGGCAGCGGCCGTGTTGGCTTTCAGGCGGGCAGTATTAAGGTCACGGCTGGAGCCGGAGCCCATACCCCTGAAGAATTGATTGTCGGAAGCATATTCAGCGCAGGGAACCGATACTTCGGTGGCATTAGCGGTTACGCTTGCCGGTTTGGAACTCCCGCATGAAGTCATCAAAGCAATAGCCGCTACGGCTACCATACTTACAGAAAAAATACTTTTCATAATATTAATATTTTTGGTTAAATAATTTTATTTCTCTCCGGCTACTAAAAGCACTTCTCCCAAGCCGTTCTGGAAGATTTTTACAGGGATGTTAAACGGTTCTTTGCCCAGCATGCGGGTCAGTCCCTGGATAAAACTGCGGGCATCAACGGCACGTTCCCTGCCGCGGCTGTCGGCGGTGGTCATCGGTATGCGCACCTGTTCATACCTGATCACATTCTCGCTGTTGTCCGAACGGGAGAACTGGCCTTTCACACAGTTGTCTTCCATCCACCGGTTAATGATTTCATTCAATTCCAGAAAATCACCGTCGTGGTCAAATTCTTCTTCAAAGTCGAAGGGTAGACTGGCAAATTTACGAATAGTTACTTTTATTTCCCGTCCGTTGGTATACATATCCTGGAAGAAAGTCGTCAACCTTCCGTTAAATTCATCCATATAGCTTAACACAGCCTCTTCAAGGAGAAGACCCGGGGTTGCTGCCGTTGAAGGCTTGCCGTCGCCGGCCGCTCCTGCAATTTGTTTGGAGGTATAAGCATCTAATCCGCGTAAGTTGAAACTGATGTATTGCTGCGCACCTTGTTTATTCACGCTGAAATCAAGGTCGAGAATAATATCACTTTTGGCCACCCTTTTCAATTGTTCGATAGGACTTTCCTGTATGCCGCTGCCGGTTTGTTTTCCCATGATCAGTTGCAGTTCCGCATTTTCATTATCCAGCTTTTTCAACTCCTGTTCCAGATCTTTCAACGGGAATCCGCGGTCAGACATCATGCCGCCCATTTTAGTAATCACCAGTCGCAAGTCGCGGTCGGTCTGCAAAGCTTTTTTATAATCGGGAATGGATTCTCCTTCGAATTTGGTGACATATCCTTTGCTGATGCAATAGGCGTCGCTGGGCACTACCATGATGGTAGGCTTAGTTACCGTGGTAACGCCGGCCGCTCCACTTCCCAATTTAGCTATGATACCTGCATCTTCCAGTTCTTTCCTCAAATTTTCGTACATCACCTGCACATAAATAGCCACCTTGTATCCGCCTTTTATTTTCAGGCGGTCTTGCCCCGAAGGCACACCGTCGGTAGTCAGGTTGATAAATTTTAGGTACGTGCCCGCCGTTTCAAAAAAATGATCAAAATAGGCACTGTTTTTTTCTTCGCATTGACTATCGGGACACAGTGCCGGGGTTGGCGCAGCACCGTTTCCTCCGGGAATGCCCCGGAAAATACATGCGGCTACGGCATTTTTCTTGGCTTGTACAATAGCGTTATCCACATTGGAGCCATAGCCCCATACTTTCATGGCTTTTGTGCCGTCTTGTCCAACACCGGTAACACTCACTTCATAGTTAAAGCTGCTTCCGAATAAGGCCTTGCGTTCCTTCCGTGTTTGTGCGTCCATCCCCACCGGACAGAGTAGCAAAATGCCCAATAATGTATAAATAATTTTCCTCATGATATTATATGCTGGTATAATAAATTAAAAACAAATACGTAAACCGCCGTAGAATGAAATTCCCGAACGGTCGGCTCCTATGGCGGAACGGTTAAATTTGTATTGATCGCCTTCGCTGATCAGGAAATTGGCTTCAGCGCCGGCCAGCAATTGCACCGGATAATAAATATTGATGGTTAGCCTGGCGCCGGCGCCGGCTATGTATGCCATGTCTTTGTCGTTTTCATTGGAGGATTCGTCGTCGTTTGTGATGTAATCAATGCCGCCGAGAAAGTACAAGCGGAACTCGCAACTGCGGGCGAAATGAAAGCCTTTTCCCAACTGCAGGTTTGCGGCAATGGTAGTGTAACTGTCCTTGTTGTCCGTATCTTTTTTCATAAAGAAAGAACCGTCGATCCCAACGTAAAACTCTTTCCATATAGCAGGTAACAGCAGGTCGATATTGGCGTTGATCCCTTCAAGAGCACCGCTTTTGTACCCGGCAAACACACCTAATCCCAGGTCATTGTGCTGTTCTATCAACATTCCGGGCTGTAAATGGCGCCCCGCTATTTGATAAAATTTACTGGCTTCGGTGTTTCCTGATGCTTTCTGACGGTTGTCGATAACGGTTTCGGCCCTGATCACGCCTGTCTTTTTCCGGCTTATGTTATTGTTGGCGTCGAGCCGGTACTCGTAGGTATAGTAACGTGAGCCGGCGCGTAATCCTTCTTTTTTTCCGATTTTGGCGCGTATAGGATGGGTATCATAAAGTGACGTCCTGACTTTCAATTGGTCTACCTCTTTTTCCAAATTGAAAAGTATACTTTTCCAGCTCTTGATCACTAATGCGTTAAAGGCCTCGTCTTTAGTGTAGATCTGTTTTCCGGAATAATCGTTTTGGGATTGTGTTTCCGTACATGATGTAATGGCAATATATTTGACGGGAATTACCAGTCGGTCGAATGCCGCTTTCTTTTGGATGATGGTGTTCTCGTCGTCGCCCTCTTCTATCCAGCAATTGGTGTATATTTCCTGCTGGATTTCGTCCGTAAAATCGACCTGGAAAACATAAGCGGTAGCTGCTCCAGCCCAGTAGTATCCGTCGTGGTCGGATTGGTAATCCAGCTTGTCATAATCAAACGCTATGATGAAACTGTTGTTGATGAGCGAAGAGCCTGCTTCTTGCAATGCGGCATCGCCGCGTTTAATGCTTTGCGACTGTATAACGTCGGCATCATCTACGCTGTATTCACCTCTCTGGTGAATACGGTTCATGTTCATTACGCCTGTTGCCGCATCACGATTAAACCAAAAAGCGATGATTTCTTTTCCTATATTTCTTGTGCTTAGTAGCTTATTAATTTTATTTTTCCGTTCTTCTGCGGCGACGCCGTCTTGTGATGATGTAGCCGGCCGGATGCGGGGGTAGTCCACCTTCAACGTGTAGTCCGCTACAGGATTATAGTCGAATTTATCGCCCAGGGATGCCGACTTAAATATGCCGGTAAGCGCATTGTCGTGGGTGTCCTGATGGGTAATCAGGATCAGGGTGGCGCTGTTGCGACTATAGCTGTCATCCTGTGCTTGCCAGGCGGAGGCTGTTAGGCAGTTTAAACATAAAAAACACGCTACTGCACATTGAAAAACCGAAATCAGTCTCATAGAATCATGAATTGAAGAACAAATATAAAGANNGCAAAATGAAAAATATTTCATATGTTCCACAAATTGAAGAACAAATATAAAGAAAATTTTTGTTTAAAAGAAATTTTTGTTTATTTTTGTATAAATAAAATAAAATAACATGAAACAGGTTTTTACTTTTTTTGCTTTTTGTTGCTTGGCTGTAAATGTCGGATGGGCACAAGTTGCTACTAAAAAAAATAATGATTGGGCCTGGATTAGAATAACCCCGGTTATTGCGGAACACTCGGAACCGTTGTCCGAAAACCTTAACGGCATTCTGCTTTCAAAGATGGGGCAATTATTGGACGCCAATAAAGTAGGAGCGGCTCTTAATAGCGCACCTTTCAACATGGTAGCTACGTTGGTGGTGAACCAGGCGGATGTTACCCGGACAACTCCCGTCAGGTATTCGGTGAGTTGTTCGCTGACGTTTCAGATCATGGATGCCAGAACCGGCGATGTTTTTGGCGCCATTACGCGGGATTTGCGCGGTATAGGTGCCAACAAAAACAATGCAATACAAAGCGCCTTGACGGGTATTAATGCCCGCGCACCCTACTTCAAAGTATTTGTCGACGGTGCGAAAAGTAAGATAAAAGAAAACTATGAATCTCAGGCGCTTATGAGCGAGGCCGCACCTGAGGTGCCTGCATCAGCGCCTGCTGATGATGTGCCGTTGGCAGCCGAAGCTAATGGGCAATGGGATGATTCCAAGCGCTTGGCTTTGTCGAAAACCATTACGATGGAATATGTGGGCGCGGAAAGTTATGGGGAGCGGTTATACCTGCATTTTGCATTGACCAACTCCGGCAGCACGAGTTCGGAAATAGCGCTCCGCGATATGATTATATTTGATTGGGAGGGGACTCCTTATAAGAAAACCGGCTTGACGGTGGGAAAGGGCGAAGAAGAAAGTCTTGCCTCGTGGGATGCTATAAGAGTACTGCTGGCTCCTGGTGTTCGTACTATCATTAAGTGTACGTTCCCGAAAATAGATACCGTATCTGCTTGCCAATTTACTTATGAGAAGAACAAGTTCGCATTTTCGAAATTGGCTTTAACGCCTCCGGAATAATTAACGTATCGGTGCAGTACCGGTAAACGTATAAGTTTTCCCGGCTTCAGTCATTACGTCATACACCGGCGTATTGATTTGCGGATTGGTGTTCAATATCGCTTCAGGGGCAATGAGCGGTGTGCGCACTGCCTGAACGGCGAAAAACGGATTGTTGTTATTCCCTTCACCCGGTTGCAGCGCTTCGGCATTCAAGTTGAGCGCATCTTTGGTACGGAGACGCAGGTTGCCGCCCAGGGTCGATTTAATCACCGCTTTCTTAAGCGCATTATTTTCCCAAATCATTTCTATAATTTCAAATCCGCCGCGGCACCGTAGTCCTTTCACGGTTCCCGAAGCCCACACGTCGGGCAGTGCGGGGAGCAGGTGAACAGCGCCGGTGTGGCTCTGCATCAGCATTTCGGCAATGCCTGCGGTGCAACCGAAGTTCCCGTCGATCTGGAAGGGGGGATGGGCATCGAACAGGTTCGGATAGGTGCCGCCGTTCTGTCCGCGTTCTTCCGTTACCGGGTTCATTTGATCGGTGATGAGTTTATACGCATGGTTCCCGTCGAGCAGGCGCGCCCAGAGACACACTTTCCAGCCCATTGACCATCCGGTAGAGGCGTCGCTGCGGTATATTAAGCTGTTTTTTGCCGCATCGAACAACAACGGAGTGTTGAACAGTGATATTTGATAACCGGGGAAGAGCCCCCACAAGTGCGAAACATGGCGGTGATGGTCGTTGGGATTGTCATAGTCTTCCATCCATTCCTGCAACTGACTGTATTTTCCCACTTGCATGGGCGGGAGTTGTGCGGCGATAGCTTTCCATTCGCCGGCTTGTCCGGCGTCTAATCCCAATATTTCAGCAGCGCGGGCAGTGTTGTTCATCAGGTCGAATACCAGTTGGTTATCCATAGTGCAACCGACCTGTATGGCGGCGTTGTTCTTCTTTATGTGAGAGGGAATATTTTCGGGCGAGTTGGACGGCGCTACTACCAGCCAACCGTGTTTGGGTTCTTTGACTAAAAAATCCTGGAAAAATTCACAAGCACCTTTCATGATAGGATAAACGGATTGCAAATAAGCGCGGTCGCCCGAATACAAGTACCTGTCCCATAAATGTTGGCAGAACCAGGCGTTGGACGTAGGCCATATCCCGTAGCGCGGCCCGTCGACCGCACCCGTCGATCGCCAGATGTCGGTGTTGTGGTGCAAAGCCCACCCGCGGCATCCGTACATGGTGGCGGTTTGTTTGCCGGTTTCGGCCACGTCTTTGATCAATTGAAGAAAGGGCTCATGCGTTTCCGGCAAAGAAGTTACTTCGGCCGGCCAGTAATTCATTTCAGTGTTGATGTTGATAGTGTATTTTCCGTCCCACGGTGCGCGCAGTTGGTAATTCCATATTCCCTGAAGGTTGGCTGCCTGTCCGCCGGGTTGCGAACTACATATCAGCAAGTAGCGGCCGAACTGGAAGTAAAGTGCGGCCAATTGCGGGTCGAAATGCGCGCGGAACTCGGCAACACGGCGGTCGGTGGTCTTTTTGGTTTGTTCGTTTTCACCGAGGTCGAGCATCACGCGGTCGAAAAAATTGCGGTAAACAGCGCTGTGCCCGGCCAATGATTGGGTAAAATTTTTCTTCCCGGCTGCTTTCATATATTGTTCGGCGCGCGCTAATGCGTTACCGGAAATATCTTTGTAATTATTGAAATTGGTGCCAATGGCGATAAAGATGGTCACACTGTTGGCGTTTTTTACGTAGACGGTACTGTCGGTGGTGTTTTGTTGTCCGCCTTCGTTGACGATTTTTGCCAAGGCGGTGAATTGTACTTTGCCTTCGATCCCTTCGTGGTCGGATGTTTTAGCATCTAAGCGTAACATTTTTTTATAGACGCTTTTATTGGCTGTTTGGTAAGGTGTGGTGAATTTCGTGTCGAAACTGATCTTTCCTTTTTGTGAAGCGGTCAGCCGGACGATCACCAATTGTTCGGTGAATGACGTAATGACTTCTCGTTTGTATGTTACGCCGTTGGCTGTGTAAGAGGAAGTAGCCACTGCATTTTGAATGTCTAATTCGCGATAATAATTTGTCCATTTTTCTTGTCCGTGGAAATCAATGTGCAGGCTTCCGACGGTTTGGTACGGCATTCCGTTCGCTCCTTGCGATGATACGGTTTTTCCACACAATTCCTGCGCCTCGAAGTTTTTTCCTTCAAAGATCAACTGGCGAATTTCCGGCAATGCTGCTGCAGCCAACGGATTGGTGTTATTGTCCGGACTGCCGCCCCACACGGTTTCTTCGTTCAATTGTATTTCTTCGTTATTCGGATTACCGAACACCATAGCGCCTAAGCGGCCGTTGCCCAAAGGCAGGGCTTCTACCCACAGTTGGGCAGGCCGGTCATACCATAGTTTCATGTTGTTTTGCACCGGTTGTGCAGTAGCTGTAATGCACAGCAGGCAGCATGCAATAAGCAGGGAGCGTGTCTCCATAGATTTTAAATTTCGAATTACGAGTTGATCACTGAGTGCCTTTTTATCTCTTAGTCTCTCGTCTCTTAGTCTCTCGTCT
>DBDM01000199.1:29478-41711 GCA_002293585.1 Bacteroidales bacterium UBA932 | reverse complement strand
CAGACGCTCTCCAACACCGAGGCGCAGAAACTTCGCGCGCTGTCGATCCGCATCATCCGCCACATCGGGATTGTCGGCGAATGCAATGTGCAGTATGCTTTTGACCCCGAATCGGAAGATTACCGCGTGATTGAAGTGAACGCCCGCCTTAGCCGTTCGTCGGCGCTGGCGTCCAAAGCCACCGGTTATCCGCTGGCTTTCGTGGCGGCAAAGCTCGGCTTGGGCTATGGCTTATTCGATTTAAAAAACTCCGTAACCAAAACTACGCCGGCCTTTTTTGAGCCTGCGCTTGATTATATCGTATGTAAAATTCCGCGCTGGGATCTTGGTAAATTCCACGGTGTGTCGCGCGAAATCGGCAGCAGCATGAAGAGCGTGGGTGAAGTGATGGCCATTGGTCGCAGTTTTGAAGAGGTGATACAAAAAGGGCTGCGCATGATTGGTCAAGGCGCTCACGGCTTTGTGGCCAACAAGGAAATTGTGATTGAGGACATAGATAAAGCCTTGCGTGAGCCTACCGACAATCGTATTTTTGTGATCGAAAAAGCCTTCAAGCAAGGCTATACCATTGACCAAATTTACGAGCTGACGAAGATCGACCGGTGGTTCCTGCAAAAGCTGCACAACATTGTGGTGACGGCCAATGAACTGGAGAAAAACGACAAGGTGGAAAAGATGGATGAAACATTGCTGAAGACGGCGAAGCAACAAGGCTTTTCCGACTTCCAGATTGCCCGCCTGATTGCCAAAGACCGCAATGCCGACGAAACGGCGCAACAGGTGCGCGAATACCGCAAAAAAACGGGTGTGGTGCCGGTGGTTAAACAAATTGATACTCTGGCGGCAGAATATCCTGCGCAGACCAATTATTTGTACCTTACCTACAACGGCACGGTCAATGACGTGAAATATGCCGGCGATAAGAAGTCGGTCATCGTGCTGGGCTCCGGCGCTTACCGCATAGGCAGTTCGGTGGAATTCGACTGGTGCTCGGTGAATACGCTGCAAACCATGCGTAGGGAAGGCTGGCGCGGCGTGATGATTAACTACAACCCCGAAACGGTGAGTACCGACTACGATATGTGCGACCGCCTGTATTTTGACGAACTGACCTTTGAGCGGGTGATGGACATTGTGGAGTTAGAGAACCCTCACGGCGTGGTAGTGAGCGTGGGCGGACAAATTCCCAACAATTTAGCCATGCGCCTCAACAGCGCTCAGGTAAGCATTTTGGGTACTGCTGCAAAAAATATAGACCGCGCCGAAGACCGGCATAAATTCTCTTCCATGCTCGACCGCTTAGGCATCGACCAGCCACGGTGGAAAGAGCTGAGCAGCATGAATGATGTGTTCGGCTTCGTTGATGAAGTTGGTTTCCCGGTGTTGGTGCGTCCTTCCTACGTGTTGTCGGGCGCCGCCATGAACGTATGTTCTAACAAAACAGAGTTGGAAATGTTTTTGCAATTGGCCGCCAACGTGTCGAAAAAACACCCGGTGGTAGTGAGTGAATTCATTGAAAACGCTAAAGAAATTGAACTCGATGCGGTGGCGAACAAAGGTGAAATTATAGCCTACGCCATCTCCGAACATATTGAATTTGCCGGTGTGCACTCGGGCGATGCTACGATACAATTCCCCCCGCAAAAACTGTATGTGGAAACCGCACGCCGCATTAAAAAAATAGCGCGACAGATAGCGCAGGAGTTAGAGATTTCAGGTCCCTTCAACATCCAATTCTTAGCCAAAGAAAACGACATTAAAGTGATTGAATGTAATCTGCGCGCCTCGCGTAGTTTCCCATTCGTATCGAAAGTATTAAAAATAAATTTCATTGAACTGGCGGCGAAAGCCATGCTGGGACTACCTGTAGAAAGGCCTAACAAGAACGCATTCGACCTCGATTATGTAGGTATCAAGGCCTCTCAATTCTCGTTCACCCGCCTGCAAAAGGCCGACCCCGTGCTGGGTGTCGATATGGCGTCGACCGGTGAAGTGGGCTGCATAGGCGACGATTCCAATGAAGCCGTGCTCACCTCCATGCTGTCGGTGGGCTACCGTATTCCGAAGAAAACAATTTTGCTGTCGACCGGCGATGCCAAGCAGAAAGCCGCCCTCCTGCCTGCAGCGCAACTGTTGCAGAAGAAAGGATATACCATTTATGCCACTACCGGCACTTATATTTACCTGCAGGAAAATGGCGTGGAAGTGGAATTGGCTCACTGGCCGGGAGAAGAGGGACAGCCACAGGCGCTGGATTTACTGCGCGACAAGAAAATCGACTTCGTAGTGAATATACCCAAGAACCTCACTACCCGCGAACTTACCAAGGGCTACATGGTGCGCCGTGCTTCCATCGACTACAATATTCCGCTCATTACCAATGCCCGGTTGGCCGCAGCCTTCATCAACGCCTTCTGCTCCATGGGCATTGACGACATACAGATCAAGGGATGGGATGAATATAAATAATTGTGGCATGCTTTTTGTTGGGATATAAGTATGAAAAAAATTATTCTTATTATCAATGCGGTTATTCTCGCACTTTGCCTGAACGCCTGCAAATCCGGTCAGCGCACAGCCACCGGGACAACGGAAGCAACGCCTGCCGCTCAAAACGCCGACACGGAACCGACCGGTAAATACTGGAAGTTAATCACATTGAACGGCGCCCCGATAGAAGTTGCCAGGAACGTGAAAGAACCGCACATTCTCCTGCACCCGCAGGGCAGCCGGATCACCGGCAGTGCAGGATGCAACAATATTGCCGGATCTTTTCACAGGAAAGAAGCGGGCAAAATTATTTTTTCACAAGTAGTGGCTACCAGGAAGATGTGTCCGGATATGGAAACAGAGAACAATTTCCTGAAAGCGCTCAACAAGGTAGAGGGTTATGCGGTAAAAGGCGATACACTGACACTGACCGATGCTAAAGCAACACCAATAGCCAACTTCATAGTTGTTTGGTTGGATTAGTGTAAAACCTTATAATTTTTTCAGTCCCTTAACGGATTCTTTAGAAGCTTCAATGATGCTGATGGCATAACCGCCGCCGGGCGCTGATTGTTGTTTCAACTTCGATTTATTGGTCACCACAAATCTGCGGATCTCGTACGACTGCGGATTGGTTTTATAATGGGCATCCTTCCGGTCGCTGTAAATAGTAGCGATATAGGTCTTACCGGCGTCTAAAAAATCAAAAGAAATATTGGACTGGAAACCTTTTTCGCCACAAACATTACCCACGAACCAGTTGTTGGTATTTTTAGCTTTACGGGCTACCGTAATGTATTCACCGGGTTCGGCTTCGAGGTATTTACTATCGTCCCAATCCACTGCCACATCCTTAATAAATTGGAAAGCATCGGGGAAACGGTCATAATTTTCGGGCAGGTCGGCCGCCATTTGCAGCGGGCTGTACATAGTCAGGTACAAAGCCAACTGATTGCAAAGTGTAGTATTGCTATGCGAATCATTGTTGGGGTTCAGTTTGCTGATATCCATTTCAAAAATTCCGGGCGTGTAATCCATCGGGCCGCCCATAAGACGGGTAAAAGGCAAGAGGGTAGTATGGTTGGGCTTACTGCCGCCGAAAGCCTGGAACTCGGTACCACGCGCCGATTCCTGCGCCAGCAGATTGGGATAAGTACGGTGCAGACCCGTGGGGCGTACCGCTTCGTGCATGTTAATCATCAAACGGTGATCCGCAGCTTTCTTCACGGTATGTAAATAGTGGTTCACCGTCCATTGTCCGTAATGGTGTTCACCACGCGGAAGAATATCGCCCACATAGCCTGTTTTCACGGCATTGTAATTATTGTCGACCATAAAACGGTAAGCCGTATCAATATAACGCTCATAGTTACGGGTCGACGAAGAAGTTTCGTGATGCATCATCAGGCGAACGCCTTTGCTTTTCGCATAATCGCGCAACATAGCTACATCAAAGTCAGGATAAGGGGTGATAAAATCGAACACATTCTCTTTTGCATAGCCGAACCAGTCTTCCCATCCGATATTCCAGCCTTCCACCAGCACCTGGTCAAAGCCGTGCGTTGCTGCAAAGTCGATATATTTCTTCACATTGTCATTATTAGCCGAATGACGTCCACTGGGTGTCAATTTGGAAAAATCGGTTACGCCTAATTTCACAGGTGCGGCAGCATAAGCCCAATCCCCTTTCCCGGTGATCATCTCCCACCATACACCAACATATTTCACGGGTTTGATCCACGACACATCTGCTAATTTACAGGGTTCATTAAGGTTCAGAATTAACTTCGAAGCCAAAATATCACGTGCATCATCACTCACCACAATCGTGCGCCAGGGCGACACACAGGGTGTTTGCTGATAGCCTTTATCGCCCTGCATGTCGGGTGTAAGCCATGCTTCAAACACCATTGTTTCATCATCCAGGTTTAGCGACATACATGAATAATCTACCAGCGCCGCCTCATGGATATTTACATACAAGCCGTCATTGGTTTTCAGCATTAGCGGGGTCTGTACGCCCGTTTCGGAAAACTGTTCCTGCGAAGCATTAGAGGTCACCGCTCCTTTGAACAATCCGCGAATTTCCGACAATTTCGATGTGGTATAATCATATTCCTGCGTATCATAATCGCCGGCAATCCAGTAAGCCGTAATGTCGCCGGGCATGGCGAACTGTGTTTTTTCTTCTTTTATGGTAAAATAAAGCAGTTTGGCCTGTTCCGGAAATTCATAACGGAAGCCCAATCCGTCGTTGAAAAGACGAAAACGCACCAACAGCTTGCGGCCGGTGGCCGGCTGATCCAGGGTTACCAATAATTCATTGTAATGATTACGGATATCTTTTACTTCGCCCCACACCGGTTGCCAGGTCTCATCGAAAGTTGATGTTTGAACGTCTGCGCGGGTGAAATTATCATATAGCGAAGCGCCCGGATCACGCTGAGCGTTTCCGCTATTTACTTCCATATCTTCGCCAAAAGCTGCGGCCGGCTTTTCACTTTTCAACTCCAAGCCGAGTTTACTTTCCCTGATCACTTCCTTGCTTTTGTAGGTAAGGCTATACGTAGGAACCCCATTTCGAAGCGCGAAGTCCATTTTCAGGTTACCGTCGGGGGAAGTTAATGTCTGCGACCAAAGTGGGCTTTGCAATATAAAAAGCAAAACCAACAAATTACAAATAATTTTTTTCATATTTGAAAGATTTAAACTAAAAACTCCACCGTAACGTGGAGTTTTATTTTGTGTAGCGAGAGCGGGACCCGAACCCGCGACCTCAGGATTATGAATCCTGCGCTCTAACCAGCTGAGCTACCTCGCCAAAATGGATTGCAAAAATAAGGATTTTTTGCGAATTTGCAAAAATAATATGTATTGAGCTAAAAATTAAGATTTTTCCAACAAAACCACCGCATGTGCCGCTACGCCTTCCTCACGACCTACAAAACCCAAGGTTTCAGTAGTCGTAGCTTTCACGGAGATCCGGTTTTCATTGATTTGCAACACTTGCGCCAGCGTTTGCCGCATTTGCGGAATATAGTCTTTTATCTTAGGTTGCTGCAAGCAGACAATAGTGTCGATATTGCCCACCTCATAGCCTTCACGGCGGATAAGCGCCACTGTTTCGGTCAGGAGTTTTTTGCTGTCTATACCTTTAAAAGCAGGATCAGTATCGGGGAAGTGCTTGCCGATGTCGCCTAGCGCCAGCGCGCCCAATAGCGCATCGCAGATAGCATGGATGAGCACATCACCGTCGGAGTGAGCCACAGCGCCTTTAGTGTGCGTAATGCGGCAACCGCCCAACCAAAAGCTTAATCCTTCAGCCAGGCGGTGTACATCATATCCGTTGCCTATGCGGATGTCCATATTTGTTGATGAATTAGTAACGCTCGAAAGTTCTGCGTGTTTGTGTCTTTCCGAAATCCACAGAAAAAGTAATGTGTACCGTGTTCGCCAAAGCTCCCTGGAAACCGGAAACTACCGGCACCATATAAGAGAGGTCAAAGGAAAACATTGTGTAGATCAATCCGGCGCCCAAGGTGAAATAACGGTGTTGGTTATTTTTAGGGTCATTGAAATACCCTGTACGCACCTTAAACATACGTGAATAAGTATATTCAATACCTACGGCTTCCGTAATTTCACGCAATTCTTCGGAAAAACCGCCCGGCGCATCATAGAATGACTGGAGCATCCCCTGAATGACCGATACATTATCTTCTTTACCTTTTATAACATTACCGTCGTGGTCGCGAAACGGGGGCGTAGGCACTAAATACTTGCCCAACTCCACCGAAATGGCCAGTTCATTATAGTAATCGAGGTCTAGTTTCAATCCGCCACCAAGGCGCAGTGTGGTGGGCAGAAAATATGATTTATCACTGTTACTCTCATAGGTATAGGCCATTTTCGTGCCGATATTGGTAATAGACAAACCGGCTGAAATTTCCGACATCATACTCCCTAAACGCAGAGGTTGGTTGTAGAAAAAGCCCAAGTCGGCAGCAACACCATTGGCCGGGCTAAGCCCCGCTTCCGCATTTGACGTTGTATAATACCCGCCCGCCAAGTCGGAACGCAGGTATTGGAAAGCCGCACCTATAGAAAAGTACTGGCCCAGCAAACGGGAATAGGAAATGCTGAGGGCAAACTCATTAGGGTTAGATGAGCGAATGTATTCTTCCTGTGAACCGATAAACACGAGGTCGCCCAAAGAGAAGTAACGCAAGGAAGCTGCTATCGTCTGTTTCTGATCTATCTTGTAGAAACCGGTTAAAAATAACAGGTTAATATTCGAACTACCCAGGTTCCTCAACCAGGGGACATACGATAACGAAATAGCCGACCTGGAGTCGTTAAATACGTATTTTGCAACATTCCACGCCTGGTCGTTCACCGACGGTTGAGACGCCACTCCTAAATTACCCATCCCACCGGCTTTCGCATCGGGCGACACCGTAAGAATAGGCATGGCGAATTTAAGCGGAGACAATCGAGAAAAATCTGTCGGCTCATCTTGTTGCGCAACGGCCCGGCCGGCAAAGCTAAGCAAGACGGCAAGCAAAAAAATCGTTTTTCTACCTAGTGTTTTTTTCATCATCATTAACATATCTCTTCACGTCACATTTACTATTTTAAGAACCTATCATCCTTGTAAATAAAGGGTGGACAAATTTAGGGATTATTTTTGTACTAACAATTTAATTTTGCACTTTTTTGCATTTTTGGACATTGTTTAACAATTTTGCTTACATTTGCCGGCATGCGCAAGGTCAAATTTCATATTGCCGTCATACTGCTATTTTTCATCTTAAGTCATTCTACGACAAGAAGTCAAGACGTGGTATTCAATCATCCTTACGCCGGTATGCTCTATGTCAACCCGGCTTATACGGGTATTTTCGGGCCAGGGCATGCCGGGGCGGCTTTCCGCAGTCAATATACGGCTTCGGCGTCGCCATACACTACTTATTATGTTGAAGCTGATGCTTTTGTGGAAAGTTGGAAGAGCGGGTTCGGGGGCTATGTGCTGAATGACCGGGCGGCAGGCGGACGATTAATGCAAACTGCTGTAGGTCTGTCGTATATGTTTAGCTTGCGGATTTCCGACGATTTGGAACTGAGGCCTGCCCTGCAAGGTGTTTATCATAATAAGAAATTTGATTTTCAAACATTTACATTTCCAGACCAAATTGACGTTACCGGCACGCTTATCTCCGGTAATCCCGCCGGATATGAACCTTATAGTTACAGTACGGTAGATTTTTCCACGGGATTGTTGGCGCGCTTAGCCCATTTAGAAGCCGGATTTTCCATACATCATCTTGGAGCACAATCAGTTAATAAGGATCCGGCCACCCCGTTGAAATTTACACTTCACGCTAAATATATTTTTGCACTAAATGACGACAGTGACCCGGCAGAGGTGAATTTAGACGATTGGGCCGATCTGGCGGATACCAAATTCGTTCCCTACATTCAATATACTCATCAATATATATATCAATATATTAATGGTGGGTTAATTGTACAATCGGGGGCGTTGTTTGCCGGCGGAGGTGTAAAAACGGCCCTGCGACAACAGGTAGTGAACGTGGCGCTTTCGGCCGGCTTCATCACGTCAAATTTCCGCATTGGCTACAGCATGGACTTTATTGCGCTGGGCGGCAGTCTCAAAGGCTGGTCCGGATTATCGCACGAACTATTCGTTCACTTTTCCTTCGGCAACAATAACGGGCCGGTCAACCGGCGGGTCCAAGGGAAAAAATGGCGTACCCGATCTACCTGCGGCTGTTATTTATAGTGAAAATATCACCCAAAGGTTTTATTTTATCAATTTAATCATTATCTTTGCAGAATGTATATTATTTTACAGGTATGAGATTTAATAAGACTTTAATTATCATTGCTTGTTTTGCCGTGTTTGGTGGAACTACCAGTTGTAATTTACTCAACTCACTATTTTCCAAGAAAAAGGTGTCAAATGCAACGGGGTGGAATTATAACGACCCGAAATTCGGTGGGTTCGAGGTGAAAGACGTGAAAGAGCAGATCACCGGCCCCGGCCTTATATTTATTGAAGGCGGTGCTTTTGTGATGGGACGTACGGAAGAAGACATATACTACGATTGGAATAATGCGCCCCGCCGTGTTACGGTAGATTCGTATTATATCGATGAAGTAGAAGTGCGTAATGTGGATTACCGCGAATTCCTTAACTGGATCGGCCAAGTGTATGTTTCTTACCCTAATGTTTATAAAAACGCTTTGCCCGACACTTTGGTGTGGCGTAAACCTATGGCCTATAATGAGCCTTATATCAGAACTTATCTTCGCCATCCCGCCTTTGAAGATTATCCCGTGGTAGGGGTATCATGGCAACAGGCCAACGATTTTTGCCTTTGGCGTACAGACCGTGTGAACGAACTGTTATTGGTGAAGAAGGGTATCCTTAAATTAGATATGAGCCAGCAAAAAGATGCCAACTCTTTTAATACCGACGCTTATTTGTTAGGTCAATATGAAGGCGTGGTGGATAAAAACCTGCCTAACTTAGCCAGCGGAGACCGGAACAGTACGCGTCCCGTAGCTTTTGACGACGGCATTTTGCTGCCTAACTACCGCCTCCCGACCGAAGCGGAATGGGAATATGCCGCAGTAGCCCAGATCGGTGTAACTTACGACGAACGGGTGACCGAGCGCCGTATGTACCCTTGGAGCGGCAACGCATTACGCAGCGGCGAGAAAAAAACACGCGGACAGTTCATGGCGAACTTCCAACGCGGCCGCGGTGATATGATGGGTGTGGCCGGTTCTTTGAATGACGGTTATGCGCTTCCCGCACCCGTGCATTCTTATATGCCTAATGATTACGGTCTCTATTGCATGGCCGGTAATGTAAACGAATGGGTGGCCGACGTATACCGCCCGATGAGTTCCGAAGATGTTGACGACTTCCGCCCTTTCCGCGGTAACGTATTTACGGATATAGCACGCGACGAAAACGGCAACCCGCTGCCTAAAGATTCATTGGGACGTGCGCGTTACGATACGGTAGGTTATGATCCCAACCGTTATAACTATCAGGTGGGCGATAACCGGAATTTCAACGACGGTGATATACTTTCGTCTATTCATTATGAAAATAACAGCGTTACCAATCCCGAAACAACGGCCAGTTCAACACGTATGTATAACCAGGGTACAGGCAGTGCTAAAAAAGGAATTTCCAGCCTGATCACCGACCGCTCACGGGTGTACAAAGGCGGTTCTTTTCTCGACCGTGCTTACTGGCTCAGTCCCGGCACCCGCCGTTTCCTCGACCAGGAAAAGTCGGCCGTCGATATTGGTTTCCGTTGTGCAATGGACAAAGTAGGTTCGCCCCGTAAAAGATAACATGCTGCATGGAGAAACTCTATATGTTGTTTCAACAACATGCACTCGTAAGTACCGACAGCCGCAACATTGTTGCCGGCTGTTTGTTTTTTGCCTTGAAGGGTGAACGTTTCGACGGCAACCGTTTTGCCCTTCCGGCTATTGAATCGGGGGCCGCCTATGCCATAGTCGACGATCCGTCGCTTCCCTCCCACCCTCAATTAATAAAAACGAACGATGCGCTGGCTACCTTGCAGGAATTGGCGCGTTACCACCGCAGGCAGTTGAATATCCCGATCGTGGCCATTACCGGCACCAATGGAAAAACCACCACCAAAGAATTGACCGCACAGGTGTTGTCAACAAAATACACTACCGGTGTAACCAAAGGCAACTTAAATAACCACATTGGCGTACCGCTCACCCTGCTCTCAATGAACGGTTCCACACAGGCAGGCATTGTGGAAATGGGCGCCAGCCACCCCGGCGAAATTGCCGCGCTCTGTCGTATAGCCGAGCCTGACTTCGGGCTTATTACCAACATCGGGAAAGCCCACCTCGAAGGTTTCGGTTCGCTCGAAGGCGTGCAGCGCACCAAGGGCGAATTATACGACTACCTTATCCGCACCGGCGGCACCATCCTGTTTAATGCGGACGATCCCCTGCTCGCCGGAATGATCGGCGAACGCCGGACTACAAAGTTAGTACGCTACGGCGTAAAGGAAAACAAAGCTTCACTACTACCCGCCGATGCCGCCCACCCCTTCCTGCGCCTCTCCGTTAAAGACTATCCCGACATCAACACCCACCTCATCGGCAGCTACAATACCGACAACGTACTGGCAGCACTGGCCGTGGGTGCACAGTTTGATATTACACCGCAGGAGGCAGTTGCTGCCGTCAGCCGCTACGAGCCGTCGAATAACCGTTCTCAACTGGTGCATACCGCCACCGGGCGTACTATCATCATGGACGCCTACAACGCCAATCCCTCCAGTATGGCCGCTGCTATCGAGAATTTTGCACAATGGCAGGAGCCAGGCAAGTGGGCTATACTCGGTGATATGCTGGAATTAGGCCGGGAAACATCCCGCGAACACTTAAACATTATCCACCTGCTCCGGGAGAAAAAATTATATAACACCATTCTTGTCGGGGAACATTTCATGCAGGCCAACAATAACACATTCAACGCCTTTTTATCTGTCGACGACCTGATAACTTATTTCCGGCAACATCCGCTGCCCGCTAATGCAGTGGTGTTGCTTAAAGGATCACGGGGAATACGATTGGAAATGGTGCGTGAAGAGTTATAAGTGATTAGCTTACTAACGGATTAATAAGTTTATAGCAAAATAGCATTAATCCTGCCGGTTTAAAGACCGTAATTGTGAAAAACGCAGCTTCCCCCGTCCTTTCATAAAAAAATCCCATACAATACTTCTGCGGTAAACACCCGCTACCGTACTGTTTTCTTTAGGTTGGGTAATTTGCAGTCTGTGCCGGTTCCGCCAGAAATGAATATGCGCGCGCAGTACAGCGCCAAAAAAAGAAAATTTTCCGCCCAACAAATAAATAACCGCCGAAAGCCCGTCGAGCACTAAGCGCACGCCAAAAATAAAAGGTCGTTTAGCATGTGGGAGGTTTTTATACAGCATATACAAACTATTGCGGTAGTTGAGAAACAGCTTGTGCGGATTATTGTTCGGCAAAGTGCCGCCGCCTACGTGAAACACCGTAGAAGCAGGCTCGCACATCACTTTATAGCCGTTCATCTGCGCTCTCCAACAGAGATCAATTTCTTCCATGTGGGCGAAAAAATGTTCGTCGAAACCACCCAGTTCATGATACAGCGAGGCGCGCACCATCATGCAGGCGCCGGTAGCCCAGAACACCCGGCAGGCATCATCATACTGTCCGGCATCACATTCAATGGCCGACAAAATACGGCCACGACAAAACGGGAAGCCGAAACGGTCGATAAACCCACCCGAAGCGCCGGCATATTCAAAAGCGGCAGGCTCACCGTAGGAACGGATCTTAGGCATACATATCCCCAGGTCGGCGTCGCGCTCCATGCACTGCAACAAGGGGGGCAGCCAGCCTTCACCCACCTCCACATCGGAATTAAGCAGCACATAATAATCGGACTTAATTTTCTGCAAACCAATATTATATCCGCCTGTGAATCCATAGTTGCGATCAAGTGGCACCAACTCCACCTGCGGATAATGCTCGCGGATATAGTCTACGGAATCATCGGCGGAACCATTGTCGATCACCACAAACGATACGCCCGGAAGGACGGTACGCGCCAATAGCACAGGCAAGAATTTTTCCAAAAAATGCCGCCCGTTCCAATTCAATAT
>DBDM01000199.1:3500-29468 GCA_002293585.1 Bacteroidales bacterium UBA932 | reverse complement strand
GGAATTTAGCAAATTATTTGTATCTTTGTAAGTTATTGTGTATATAAATCAGACAAATGAATACCTCCGAAAATAAAATCATGAACTGTGAACGCGGCTTCACCTCCAAGCCGGGCGCTTCGCAGGAATATACTTACACCCCTAAAGAAGGGTGCTGCAAACTCAGCGTTTATGACTGGCTCCATGACCTTCCGGTCGACCATGTCCATGATATTTTTGAAGTACGCTTCAAAAATACGCATAAGGCGTTTTTCCGCAACGTGAATAATCTGGCGCTGTCCAAAGGCGATATTATTGCCGTGGAATCCGCCACCGGGCACGACATCGGCATTGTGAGTTGCGGCGGACCGTTGGTCGGCCTGCAAATGAAGCGCAATAGAATTAAGATCGACAGCTACGATTTTAAGAAAATTTACCGCAAAGCTAAGGCTGCCGATATTGAAAAATGGCAGGAAGCCATTGCCCGCGAACACCAGGTGATGATTAAAAGCCGGCAAATTGCCGCACACCTTAACCTGAACATGAAAATCGGCGACGTGGAATTTCAGGGCGACGGTACCAAGGCGATCTTCTATTACATTGCCGACGAACGTGTCGACTTCCGCGAACTGATCAAAGTATTGGCGGATGAATTTCGTATACGCATTGAAATGCGCCAAATAGGCGCCCGCCAGGAAGCCGGGCTTATCGGAGGTATCGGCGTATGCGGCCGCGAATTGTGCTGCGCCCAATGGATCGCCGAATTTATGTCGGTGAATACCGGCTCGGCGCGCATACAGGAGTTATCGCTCAATCCGCAAAAATTAGCCGGACAATGCAGCAAACTAAAATGCTGCCTCAATTATGAGGCGGCGACCTATATCGACGCACAAAAAGATTTCCCGCCGGTGAAAAATCCGCTCGACACTGTCGACGGCTTAGCCTACTGGCAAAAAACCGATGTAATGAAACGGTTGATGTGGTTCAGCTATGACCCGCGATCTGCCGTCAACCTCACGGCTGTTCCGGTCGACAGGGTAAAAGAAATTATTGAATTGAACCGCCAGGGTAAAAAAGCCGAAGCGCTATTGGAAAATGGCGGCGGAATAACTGCCGCTGCGCCTGACTTCATCAGCTCAGCCGGCGAAGACAGCATTACTCGTTTCGATAGAAAAAAGAGAAGCAAGCCTCGCCCAAAACGACAAGAGACGAGGGACAAGAGACGAGAGACAAGAGACGAAAGGCAGGTAAAGGGTGAAAGGGTACAAGGTGAAAGGGTGAAGGGTGGACAAGGGACGAGAGACGAGAGACGAGAGACGAGAGACGAAAGGCAGGTAAAGGGTGAAAGGGCACAAGGTGAAAGGGCACAGGGCGGACAGCGCAACAATCATCACCGGCGGAACAACCGCGACAGGCGCGACAACCGGAGCAACAAGGAGGGCGGCGGTAATGAAACGAAGTAGGATACAAGAGNNCTCATCACTCATCACTCTTAGTGCATAATTTTCAATTTTCAATTTTCAATTTTCAATTATTATTCATTGTGTGCCTGTTCCTCACCGCCTGCAGCGATCCGGCTGTTTTCGAGCAGCATGTAGACCTTCCGGAAAACGCATGGCCCAAAGACGGGATCGTGCATATCACCGTGCCGGCGCCGGATACGTTGAACTACTTTAATCTCGACCTGATAATTCGTAACGCCGAAAATTATCCTTATTCCAATATTTATCTTTTTGTCACCACCACAGCGCCCAACGGCGCCACACAACGCGACACCGTGCAGTATGCACTGGCCGACGAGCGGGGAAACTGGTTAGGCAAAAACGGCAGGCACTGGTCCGACCACCGCCTGCGCTACCGGTCGCATACACGCTTCATCCAATCCGGCGATTACCGGTTCGCCGTCCAACACGGCATGCGGTCGGACACCTTGCAGGGCATAGGCGCTGTAGGCCTGCGCATAGAGGATATAACGGATAATGAACAATGAGTAATGAATAATAGGTTACAAGGAAAAGTTAGCGCAGTCAAATAAATAATATGGGAAAGGATAAGCTCAGGAAGTTCAAAGAAAATGAAAGCTTTTCACTGCTGCACCAGCCAACGTTCGAAAGCATTTTTCGTCGCGATTTTCACCTCAAAGGCAAATGGAGAGAAGGCTTTTTCCACAACGATCATCCCATCGTACTGGAGTTAGGCTGCGGCAAAGGCGAGTATACCGTGGCACTGTCCCGCAAATATCCCGATAAAAATTTCATCGGCATCGACATCAAAGGGGCGCGGTTATGGCGCGGCGCCAAAACCGCCACTGAAGAGCAGTTGGCGAATGTGTCATTCATTCGCACCCGCATCGATTTTATCGAATCTTTTTTCGCGGCCGGCGAGGTCGACGAAATATGGATCACCTTTCCCGATCCTCAACCGAAGAATCAACGTAAACGATTAACTTCAACACCATTCCTGCACCATTACCGCACATTTTTAAAGCCCGGCGGTGTAGTGCAACTCAAAACCGACAGCCAGGCATTGCACCTTTACACCAAAGAACTGGTGCAACTTAACGGGCTTCAATTACTCGAGGCCAACAATGATATTTACGGCGCCGGCAATGCCGGTGAATTGCTTTCCGTCAAAACACATTACGAACAGCTATTCCTGAAGAAAGGCCTGCCCATCACCTACATCAAATTCAAGATTGACGGCGATGTGCCATTGAATGAACCGGAAGAAAAATAAACAACATGAATTCCTTATTCGATTACGCTGCCGCCCACACCACCCCCGAAGACGCCCTGCTGCAGGAAGTGGTGCGCTACACCCACCTGCATGCCATGCACCCGCGCATGTTATCGGGGCACCTACAGGGGCAATTGCTCAGCACCGTCAGCTATATGCTCCGGCCGCAACGCATTCTCGAGATCGGCACGTTCACCGGCTATGCCACGCTCTGCCTGGCGAAAGGCCTCGCACCCGGCGGTATTATACACACCATTGAACACAACGACGAATTGGAAGACACTTGCCGTTCTTTCTTTGAGCGCAGCATTCACAAAGACCGGATCAAACTGCATATCGGCAAAGCCTTAACCGTAATCCCCCAACTCAACGATAGCTTCGACCTGGTATACATCGACGGCGACAAACGGGAATATACGGACTATTACCATGCTGTGTTCGACAAGACACGGCCGGGCGGATTCATTATCGCCGACAACGTATTATGGGACGGTAAAGTAATAGAAAGTCCGCTGCCCGGCGATGCACAAACATTAGGCATCGCTCAATTCAACGATACTATTCAAAACGATGCGCGTGTGGAAAACCTGTTGCTTCCCCTGCGCGACGGGTTGATGATCATTCGAAAAAGCACGACAAAGTAACATGGAACGTGTTGCTTAATGCCGTACTGTTCGACGAGGACGGCAGCCAGTAAGAAACATCCAAAGCGAATATTTTATACCTTCCGCCTACGCCGAACGACAAGTGCGAACGGTCGCCGTAGTTCTTATTGCTGTAGAAATATCCGGCGCGCGCCATCAGAAAATTGTTCCAAGTATATTCGGTACCGAATCCGACGGTAGTTCTATCCAACGCATTATCGCCTGTCAAAGGCAGGTTGCCTTCCGCGCCAAGCCCCAAAGCATGTTCGGGAGCAAGATTAAAAGTATAGAACGTGCCTAAACGCAACGCCGCAGGCAACGACACTTTCTCACTGCCAAAATCAAATTGCGTACCGACATTCGTCACACTCAATCCTGCCGAAATATGATCCTTGCCCACCGCATGTTGAAAATAAGCGCCCACATCGGCGGCAAAGGCGCCGGCCGACATAATGTTCAGCACATTCAGATCGGCATGCACAGCCGACACATAACGAAAAGCAACACCTAAAGAAAGATAAGGCGTTAACCGGCGGGAATAGCCCAAGCCGGCAGCCCATTCCGCAGGATTGCTGGTCACCGCGCTAGCGCCGTCGGACAAGGTGATATCGCCGATAGAAAAATACGACACCGCGCCACTGATATAATTATTATCGCCTATCTGCCCAAAGCCTGCAAGATGCAGTACATTCATATCCGACGACAGCTTACGCATCCAGGGAGCATAAGATAAAGAAAGCCCCCCCTTACCGGCGAAAGCATATTTCGACACATTAAAATATTGCGAAGTAGCATCGGCGGAAGTAGCTACGCCCATATCGGCCATGCCGGTAGAACGCCCGTCGGGGGCCAGCGTCAACACTGTAGGCAACTGCCCGAAACTAACACCGGTCAGTAATACACAGACCGACATTGTATATATTTTTTGTAGTATAATTTTTACCATATCACCTTCAGATTAGAAACTTTTGTAGTCGAAACATTCCACACCCTTATAAAATACATGCCTTGCGGTTGGCCCGTAAAGAGATATTGCACGGAGACCGAACCGGCGCATTGCCGTTCTTCTACTTTCGCTCCGGCGCTATTAAACACTTCTATTTTCGATATACCTTCCGGCGCTTCAATAGTCAATACACCGTCAGCGCCACGGCCTGCCCAATAGCTTATCACCGGACTCTCTTCCGCATTGCCGGTCACAACAATTTTTTTATCGGCATAAACAGCGGGACAATCGCTGAACTGCACACGGACATTAACAAATCCCTGCTCCTGTCCGGTAATTTTGCCGTTCTGTATCTGCGCCTTGCCTGTTACGTTTTTTACATTCCATGTCAACGCCGGCGCAGTAACCGGAGGGGTAGACGTAAGCGTCAATGATTCCGTAGCACCCTCTTGCACAACACTGTTATCAATAGTGATGAACGTTTCGTTGACAGTGATCGTTTTCTCATTAAATATTGCAGCGTTACTCTGCAACTCGGCGCGCAAAGTAAATGTTCCGGGAAGCAAGCCAATGACCTGGCCCGACATGATGTTCGCCATAGCATAATCGTTCACTATCCAGCGGATACTGCTTTCTATTCCGATGGGGTGCAGCGTGGCGCTTAACGAAGCGGGAATACCCTGCTGTATAGGCCCTATAGGATCAATAGTGATCGACGTTGCATTGACGGTGATCGTTTTTTCACTGAATATTGCAGCGTTACTCTGCAACTCGGCGCGCAGCGTAAATGTTCCGGGATGCAAACCAATGAGCTGATCAGCCACTATGTTCGCCATAGCAGCATCATTCACTGTCCACTTAATCTCGCCATCTATTCCTTCAGGGTACAGTTTGGCGCTCAGCGGAACATAAACACCCTGTTGTATGGTTCCCAGAGTAGTGATCGACACGGAGTCGACCGAGAGCGTTCCTACTACGAAATAAATACTGTCGCCCGCCGCCGAAATATTGGAAATGGAAATATTATCCAATGTTCCGTCACTCAGGAAGCACTTGGGATTGGTTGATAGATTAAAAGCCGTACGGCCGGATTCCTGTGAAAAAAACGCCCGGGTAACATTACCGTCCGCCGCGGTGGTCCCACCCGGCCGGTAAACATACACTTCATCTAAAACAGACGTCCCGTTATATTGCGCGTTCCCTTTAAATTTAGTATTTATGCGATAAATTACCAATCCGGAGCCATATATCTTACTCTCAATGCCTGTGGCAGTCTTTTTACGGTACTCCACCACATAATATTCGGTTGTAGAAACACCGGACGGTATCTTGAAGCACACCTTATCGGCCGTTGCCGAATTGAGCGGCGCCAGTGCATACCGGCCGCTCTCAACTACCGGGATATCGGCGATCCAGTTGCCGTATTTGTGCTTCATATAAGCGCTCGTGTGCTGGGGCGGATTGGTAGTAGAGGCCATCAGGTCCCAATCATCTACGGGATGAAAAGTCTGTTCATTGTAATGATAAAGGTCGGGAGCGCCTATGGTGTGAAACAGTTCATGGCAAAGCGTAGAAGGGTCATTGGAACTAAGAAGTTCATTTTCTAACTGTAAATTATACGTATAGGTCCTCTTACCATTGATGGTGGTACGGTAACCCGAACCGATCTGCCACTTGTGCGGCCATAACAAGGTGCTCCATGCGTCCACGCCGCCTTTGATTACAAAAGTGATATTATCCACATCACCGTTATTATCCATATCCAAATTTAATTCCGGTGAAATTTGACTTTTCACCGCTTCAATGGCATTTTTCAGGAGGGTCCATTCCCGCTTTTGCCGTTCGGTGTCGGAGCCGTTATAGCCCGGCGACGGGCCGCTTTTGTAATACGCCCTGTTCTGGCTGTCGCGATACGAAAAGACGCCCCCTGAGCTTTCCGGATAATAATAGGAAGCGGTTTCAAACAAGCCGTAAGATGCTTCCCGGAAATAGGTTTTCATGGACATCCCGTCGCCATCGCAATAGCCGACTATTTTGTTCACATTGGTCGATGTAAATTCCGGGTCATCGGCAAAACGTATAAAAATTACAATATTATTCAACGTTCCGTGATTGCGCCCGGCGTTAGCGGCGTTCCGGAGTTGCAGCGATGCTTCTTCCTCCCGGAACGGCATTTCCATAGCTTCCCGCCGCGCGGCAATAATGGCATTAACCTTCCCGGCCGAAGGCAGTGTATAGGGCAATAAGCCGGCGCGTTGCGGGTTATCGCGCCCTGCAATAAAAGCCGACGGGACAATATCGTCTCCGGCAGCTTTGGTGTACACATAAAAACCGGTGGTTTCATCGCGGATGATTACATATCCGCCGGCATCATGCAGATAGTTAAAATACTCGTCGCCGGAGGCGAAACAATGCAGCGTATCACCATTTGGTTGTACCAGGGTAACCGGCACATTACGTAAAGGCGCAGCCCAGAGTATACTCGTAACAGCAATAATTACAAGGCCTGCAAATAATAATTTTCTCACGATTATGTAGCATTATAATATTTACGTCGAATAATAATAATAAATAAACAACATGCCCCTATGGTAATGGCCGAATCGGCCACATTAAAGATAGGGCGAAAAAAAACAAATTCTTCTCCTCCCCAAACAGGGAACCATGAAGGATAGGTGGTTTCAATGACAGGAAAGTAAAACATATCCACTACCCTGCCCTGCAGGAAAGGCGCATAACCTCCTTCCGGCGGGAAAACCGTGGCTATATGTCCGTAAGAATCGGAAAATATCAATCCGTAAAAAAGGCTGTCGATAATATTACCCAGGGCTCCTGCAAAAATCAGCGACAGCGTCAGCAACACATACATGGGAGCGTTTTTCTTCATCAACCGGTAGATGTATACGCTGCCAACCGTTACCAGGGCTATACGGAAGAGGGTCAGGAGAATTTTTCCTATCTCTCCGCCGAATTGCATACCAAAAGCCATACCGGGATTTTCGGTGAAATAAATATAAGACCATTGGCCGAAAATAGGAAAACTCTCTCCTATCATCATGTGGGTTTTCACCCATATTTTCACTACCTGGTCGATGATCAGCACCGATAATGCCAAAGCGAAGGGGAACACATAGCGCGCATTCCACTTTATCCGTTCATTGATTTTCAGCCAAACGTTATTTCCCATTCTGATTTGACAGTTTATTCCGACCTGCTCCGCTTATTTATTTTTAGCCTCTATGCTCAAGGTAGCGTGGGGCACCGACATCAGGCGTTCTTTCGGTATTAACAATCCGGTTTCACGGCAAATACCGTAAGTCTTATTTTCGATGCGCACTAAGGCGGCTTCTAAAGAACGGATGAATTTTTGCTGGCGCATAGCCAATTGTCCCGACTCTTCCTTTGAAAGGGCCGAAGCACCTTCTTCCAACACTTTAAATGTGGGCGAAGTGTCTTCGGTGTCGTTACTTCCACTGTGATTCACACTGGATATTAACAAGTCATAGTCTTGTTTAGCCTTTTCCAGCTTTTCTAAAATAATATCTTTAAAGTGCTGTAGTTCGGCATCACTATATCGTAGCGTTCCTTTAGCTTCCGTTTTCGGAGCTTTAATCGTCTTTGCCATAATCTAATATCCTCCTCAAAAATTATAACATATAATATAATCTGCGAAGTTAGTAAAAAAACAGCAGAAAACAAAGAATTTAACGTTATATTAAGCAACAGCCCTGAGTACCAGCACAGAAAGCACAGAGATCATGGCCGTGAGCATGGTAAAACCGACAGCTATAGACCATGTTAACACCTTGAATTGCTTATTCATACTTGTTTCCAAGGACACAAAGCGAACATCCATTGCTTCAAAGCGAACATCTATTGTTTCAAAACGAGCATCTATTGCCTCAAAACGGGCATCTATCCTGTCAAAACCGGCATCCATGTCTTTTCTTAAAAGATCAATTTTGTTGTCCATTTTTTCAAAACGCACATCCGTTTTATGGAAACGGTCATTAGTTTCTTGAAAGTTCAGTACCAGATTTTGTTCGAAAGCGTTGCTTCCCGGATTCAGCGTGTAAATCATGTAAAGATCATTTAAGTTAATATTAAGAGTGGATTAATAGAGAGCGGTTCAACTCTAAAAATCTATGCAAATATAATCACTTTTTTTGAACTTGCAAAATTTTTCATCGAAAATTTTATTGCACCTTCTTCACGGTTATTTTTATCATTACCTCATCGAGTTCCACTTCGGCGGCTGCCGGCAGTTCAGCTACGAAATCAATCTCCTTCGCCAAGGTCTGTGCCGCAATGAATGTTTTAAAATCACTTACCACATCAACAAGGTAAGGATGTTGTTGCAAGGTGACGATAATTTTATCCGTTACATCAAAACCGCTATCCTTACGTATATTTTGAATACGGTTGATCAGTTCACGGGCCACACCTTCACGGCGCAAGGCCTCAGTAATGGTAACATCCAGCGCTACCGTCAGCTTACCTTCGGAAGCTACCATCCAGCCGGGCATATCTTCCGAAGTAATTTCTACATCTTCCGCTTGCAGCACCACTTCACCCGAAGGCAAAGTAAAACGATAGATCCCATTAACCTCCACCTCTGTAATTTGTTGCTGGGTAAAGGCGGTAACCGTATCGGCAATTTCTTTCATCTGCTTGCCGTATTTTTTTCCGAGGGTCTTGAAATTCGGTTTTATTTTTTTCACGATCACGCCGGCGGTATTGCGTAAAAATTCCATTTCTTTTACGTTCACTTCCGTTAACACCAATTGCTGCACGGCTTCCAGGTTATGCTGCATAGCCACATCCAACACCGGGATCATAATTTTCGACAAGGGCTGGCGCACTTTAATGTTCACCTTACGACGCAAGGCCAGCACCATTGATGAGGCCCTTTGCGCCAAAGCCATCTGCTCTTCCAGCACGGCATCGATCAGTTCATCCTTATGTGTGGGCATTAATGCCAAGTGCACCGAAGTTTCCCTGTAATGTCCGGTTACGGCATTCATATCACGGAAGAGTTGTTCCATGAAGAAGGGGGCAATGGGCGCCGACAGCACCGCCACTGTTTCCAAACAGCTGCAAAGGGTTTGATAGGCCGCCAACTTATCGGGTGTGAGTCCGCCGCCCCAAAAACGCTTACGATTCAGGCGCACATACCAATTGCTCAAATGATCGCACACAAAGTCCTGAATCAGGCGTCCGGCAAGGGTTACATCATAGTTGGCATACGCAGCATCCACGGCTTTAATTAATGAATTCAGCAGTGAAATGATCCAGCGGTCAATTTCCGGACGTTCGGCCGGCGGCACTTCTTTTTCGCTGCCGGTATATCCGTCGACATTGGCATACAAGGCGAAGAAAGAGTAGGTATTGTACAGCGTTCCGAAGAATTTGCGTTTCACTTCGTCCACGCCGCCGACATCGAATTTCAAATTATCCCAGGGCTGCGCATTGGTCAGCATGTACCAGCGCAAGGCATCGGCACCCTGTTCGTTCAACACTTTGAAAGGCTCCACGGCATTGCCCAAGCGTTTGCTCATTTTGTTGCCGTCTTTATCGAGCACCAAGCCATTCGACACCACATTGCGGAAGGCCACACTGTCTTTCACCATCGTAGCAATGGCATGCAAAGTAAAGAACCATCCGCGGGTCTGGTCAACGCCTTCGGCAATAAAATCGGCCGGGAAGTTGATAGGTTCTTCGTTCCCCACGCTCACAAATTCCTGTGCAAAAGGCATGGCGCCGGAGTCGAACCACACATCGATGAGGTCTACCTCGCGTTTCATGGGTTTACCCGATTTTGACACCAGCATGTAGCTGTCTACATAAGGACGGTGCAGGTCGATCTTATCATAATTTTCCGCCGTTTTCACACCGGGTTGAAAGCCTTTTTCCTTCAAGGGATTTTTATCCATAAAGCCTTTGGACACGGCTTTGTCTATCTCATGATAGAGTTCATCTACCGAGCCGATACAGATTTCTTCGGCACCGTCTTCTGTACGCCATATCGGCAGCGGTGTTCCCCAGTAGCGGCTGCGGGAAAGATTCCAGTCCTGCAGGTTCTCCAACCACTTACCGAAACGTCCGGTGCCTGTGCTTTCAGGCTTCCAGTTAATGGTTTCATTCAGCGCGATCATGCGTTCTTTCACCGCGGTGGTACGAATAAACCATGAGTCGAGCGGATAATACAGCACCGGCTTGTCGGTACGCCAGCAGTGCGGATAGTTGTGCACCATTTTCTCTATGCGGAAAGCCAGTCCCTGCTGTTTAAGCATGACCGACAGATCCACATCCAGCGTAGCCTCCCCAACCCCTTCGGAGGAAGCCTCCCCAACCCCTCCCAAGGAGGGACTTTTTGCAATAGAAGAAGGGATATACGCATTTTTTACAAAACGCCCACCGAATTCTTTATACAGTTCCACATTCATTTTTTCTTTTACGAATGCAGCGTCCAAATCTTCTATGAGGAAGAATTTTCCGGTTTTGTCGACCATAGGCTGGCGGTTGCCGTCCTTGTCGATCAGCATCAGCGGCGGCACTCCGTTGGCCTTGGCCACACGGTCATCGTCGGCGCCGAAAGTAGGGGCGATATGCACAATGCCCGTACCGTCTTCGGTGGTCACAAAATCGCCGCAGACCACGCGGAACGCGCCTTCACCGGGGTTTACCCAGGGGATGAGCTGTTCATATTTCAGGCCTTCCAATTCCTTACCGGTATATTCGGCCAAGATGGGAGCGGCTTCCAGTCCGTAGCGCACAAGGGCTTCTTTCGCCAGAATAATTTTCAGCGGCTCTTTGGTGTAAGGGTTCAATGTTTCTACCAGCACGTACACAATATGCGGCCCCACACAGAGCGCGGTGTTCGACGGCAGTGTCCAGGGCGTGGTCGTCCAGGCTAAAAACGCCGCACCGGCTTTTCCGCTCTCGCCTTTGGAAAATTCCTGCGGCAGACTGGTGTTGAATATTGCCACGCAGGTAGTGTCTTTCACATCGCGGTAGCAACCGGGCTGGTTGAGTTCATGCGTGCTTAGTCCCGTTCCGGCGGCCGGTGAATAAGGCTGTATGGTGTAACCTTTGTACAGTAAATTTTTCTTGTAAATTTCCGTGAGCAGGTACCACAAACTTTCGATGTAACGGTTGTCGTAGGTGATATACGGATGCTGCATATCTACCCAGTAGCCCATTTTGTCGGTGAGGTTTTCCCACTCCCGCGTGTATTTCATCACTTCTTTACGACAGGCGGCGTTGTATTCATCCACACTGATTTTTTTGCCGATATCTTCTTTGGTAATACCGAGCATTTTCTCTACGCTCAATTCCACGGGTAATCCGTGCGTATCCCAGCCGGCCTTGCGGTCGACCAGAAAGCCTTTTTGCGTTTTATAACGGCAGAAAGCATCTTTAATAGCGCGCGCCATGACGTGGTGAATGCCGGGCATACCATTGGCCGAAGGCGGACCTTCATAGAACACGAATGCAGGCTGACCGCGGCGGGCGGCTAATGATCGTTTAAACGTTTCTTCTTTCTTCCACAAGGCCAACACTTCCTCATTGATTTTCGCCAAGTCGAGGCCTTTATATTCCTTGAATTTTTCCATAAAAAAATAATATAACTTACAAAGTTACGAAAAAATATCGTATATTTGTGCTTCAAAAGTAAAAACGTGAAAAAAATTCTCGGAATAGGCAACGCCCTTGTTGATGTTTTAGTTAATCTGCCTAATGATGACTTACTGCATGCATTCCGGCTTCCCAAAGGAAGCATGCAGCATATCGACGAAGGATCGGCGAATCATTTATGGGAAAAATTACAACCTTTCGGTCTGCAGGTAGTGGCCGGAGGTTCTGCTGCCAATACCATCGCCGGCACGGCGCGGTTGGGCATGCCTTCTACTTTCATCGGCAAAACAGGCAACGACGAGCCGGGCCGGCGATTCGCCGCCGACCAGGCCGATCATGGCATCACGTCTGTTCTGTTGCGCAGTGACACATCCACAGGGCGCTGCACCGTGCATATCACGCCGGACGCCGAGCGTACGATGGCCACCTACTTAGGCGCCGCCATTGAGTTGACCGCCGGAGACCTTACACCCAAAATGTTTGAAGGCTATGATTATTTTCACATCGAAGGTTATTTAGTGCAGAACCATGATTTGGTGCGCCGCGCCGTGGAATTGGCCAAGGAAAAAGGAATGATCATTTCGCTCGACTTAGCCAGTTATAATGTGGTGGAGAATAACCTCGAATTTTTGCAGGACATATTGAAAAATTACGTTGATATTATATTCGCTAACGAAACCGAAGCCGAAGTATTCACCGGCGGACTTCCACCGCGCAAAGCATTAGACGAACTATCCCGTTATTGTCAAATTGCCGTGGTGAAAGTAGGCTGCGACGGTTCATTGGTGAAGTCGGGCGACAATTTTTACACTANNAACTATTGCACCTTACCCTACCAAAGCAGTGGATGCCACCGGCGCCGGCGATATTTACGCAGCCGGCTTTCTCTATGGGCATGCCTGCGGTTGGTCCCTTGACCGGTGTGGCGACCTGGGTTCTTATATCTCCGACAAAGTGGTAGGCATCATCGGCCCCAAACTGAACGAAAGCCAATGGGCAGCTATTCAGTTACGAATTACGGGTGAAGGGTAAAAGGTGAAAAGGTTTNNGGTTTAAAGATTTAAAAATTTAAAAGTTTAAAAGTTTATTATTAAAGCACTAAGGGATAAGTTATTAGCTTGTTCGGCCGATTGCTTCGGGCGTTGCCCTCGCAATGACGGTGGGTTATGGAACCTGTCTCTTAGTCTCTCGTCTCTTAGTCTCTTAGTCTCTTAATCTCTTAATCACTTAGTCTACAAACAATGTACATTCTCGACATCATCATTATCGTTCTGCTTGCGTCCGCCGCCATTTTCGGAGCGATGAAAGGCATTATACGCCAAGTATTCGGACTATTGGCGCTTTTTCTCGGCGTGTATTGCGCTTTTAAATTTTCCTCTTGGGCGGCACACTACATTGCCATGTGGCTGCATACGGGAGAGCAATTGACCCGGATTTTAGCTTTTTCCGTAACGTTTATTGCGGTAATGATCGCCGTCATTCTCATCGGCCGTCTCATTGCCCGCCTAGCCAGTTTAGCCGCTTTGGGTGTTATCGACAAGATCCTGGGCAGCGTATTCTCCGTGTTCAAAGTAATGTGTATTCTGTGTGTGTTGCTGTATATTGTGCAACATTTCAACGGACAATTTCATTTCCTCCGGGAGAACATCACCGCATCATTTTCCTACACCTTCCTCAATAAGGTATTGCAAGCCGTTTTCCCGTACCTGCAATAGGGTTAACCTACCAACTTAAGCACAAGCATTCCGACCAAGGTGGTCATGGCCGTCATTATCGTAAAGCCGATGCCCATTGACCAAGTCAGGATTTTTATTTGCTTGTTTATACCTCCCAAGGTCGTATCTATCTTTTCAAAACGGGCATCTACTCGTTCAAAGCGGATATCCACTTCATGAAAACGGCGATCAATGTTTTTTTCCAACGCATGAAACTGCGTATCTACTTCCTGAAAACGGCGATCAATGTTTTTTTCCAATGCACGAAAATGCATATCCACTTCCTGAAAGTTCAGATTCAGGTCTTTCTCAAAGGTGTCCGATACCGGACTAACATGTACCATAAAAAGTTCTACAATTTAAAATTTAATTCATTAAACGGAGGGCGGTCAAAGTGGGCCTAAAGAACAAAGTGGTTGAGCAGAACCGGTGCGAAGGTAAAAACTTTTTTTGAAATGACAAAATATTTATCCTAAAAACATACCCACCATAGTAGCGCTCACCATGGCGGCCAGCGTACCGCCTAACAATGCGCGCATGCCAAACTCCGAGAGCAAGGTTCGTTGGTTGGGCGCTATGCCGCCAATACCGCCGATCTGTATACCCACCGAGGCGAAATTGGCAAAACCGCACAGGATATACACCGACATGATAATGGAACGCGGACTGGTAAACACGCCGGTTTGCACCATTTCCGCCAGGCTTTGGTAGCCCACAAATTCGGTCATAATTAATTTCTCGCCGAGCAACTGCCCTACCAGAGTTACATCGGACCAGGGAACACCCATGATCCAAATTACCGGAGCAAAAATATAGCCCAGTAGAAATTGCAGCGATAATCCTTTATACTGTCCGTTGGTGGCGTCGGCAATCAGGGTGTTCAACTGAGTCCAATCGCCGATCTTGGCAATAATAAAATTAAACCCTGCAATCAGGGCATAGAATACCAAGAGCATGGCGGCCACGTTAGCCGCCAGTTTCAGTCCTTCGATAGCGCCGTTGGAAATAGCATCCAACACATTCTTTCCGATCTTTTCCTTAGTGACCTCAATTGTATTATCAATTGTTTCGCGTTGCGGGGCAAGGATCTTGGCGATCACCACCGCACCGGGGGCCGCCATTACCGAGGCCGACAATAAGTGCTTGGCAAATTCCAGCTCCAGTATTTTATCGCCGCCGCCTAACATGCCGATATAAGCCGCCAGCACGCCGCCGGCCATAGTGGCCATGCCGGCCGTCATCACCAGCATAATTTCCGAACGGGTCATGGCGGGCACATAAGCTTTCACCATCAACGGCGCCTCGGTTTGTCCGAGGAAAATATTGCCCGACACCGCTAAACTTTCGGCGCCCGACAAGCGCATCGCCTTAGTCAGCAGCCAAGCCAGCAACCACACCACTTTTTGAATAATACCCAAATAGAAGAACAAGCTGGTCAGCGCCGAGAAGAAAACAATGGTCGGTAATATCTGGAAAGCAAAAATGAAACCGAAACTTTGCGGATTGACCAGGTCGCCGAACAGAAATTCGGAACCTGCTTTTGTCCATTCCAACACCGATACGAAACATTTTCCGAGGAATTCAAACACTTCCGGAGCGAAGAAAAATACAAACACACCACCTACAAGCAAGGCCGCCGACGTTAATAAATTCATAGCCGATTTCAACGTCAGCGTTTTTATATTTTTAAGCAATACATATCCAAAGGCCAACACCACTAAGCCGGCCGTTATTGACACCATCGGCCATAACCAGGACATGGGGATCACCTGCAACACGGCGACAGCTATGGCCAACTGTATTAACAACCCTTTTCCCACCATTTTCCAGTCGACATGCCGGCGATCTGTGCTGAACAACCAGGCTAACGCTATAATTGCCGCCATACCTAACAGCGCCATAAAAATAGAATTGAAAGAAAATATAATTTCCTTCCCCATTAACACTTCTTTATACGGATTAACATTGACAACCTGCGTAGCCATCGTGGCTAAAGAGTCGGTTAAGGTTTCTGCGGCCATAGATTTTACGTTTATTATGCAAAGATAAGATTTTTTTCGTACATTTGTAGTTTAACGCAAAGATGTACATGAAAAAACTTTATCTGCTCGACGGTCATGCTTTGGTGTATCGTGTATACTATGCCTTTATGAAAAGGCCCATCACCAATTCAAAAGGCGTAGATACTTCCGTATTGTATGGATTTATTAAGATGATCATGGAGATGATCGTACGCGAACGGCCTACCCATTTCGGCGTGGCTTTCGATCCCGGTGGAAAAAATTTCCGGCATGATTGGTATCCCGACTACAAGGCGCATCGCCAACCCACTCCGGAAGTGATCAAAACCTCCTTACCCTTGCTGAAAGAGTTGATCGAAGCGTTCAATATTCCATTGTTGTCGCTACCCGGCTATGAGGCTGATGATGTTATCGGCACTATGGCCAAACGTGCGGAAAGCGAAGGGTTTTCAGTGTATATGTTTACGCCAGACAAAGATTATGCGCAATTAGTATCGCCGAATATTTTCATGATGAAACCCCGTTCGGGCGAACAACCCGAAAAATTAGGCGTAGAAGAGATCTGCGCCCTTTATAACATCAAAACGCCCGAACAGGTAGTGGATATTTTGGCGCTATGGGGCGACAAAGCCGATAACGTGCCGGGTGTGGAAGGCGTAGGCGAAATAAAGGCTAAAAAATTGATTGCCGAATGGGGAAGTGTGGAAAATATACTTGCACACATCGACCGGTTGTCTGCAAGCATGCAGCCGGCTTTCAGAACAGCGCACGACCAGGTTTTATTATCGAAGAAATTAGTGACTATCGACACGCAGGTGCCTGTTCCGTGGGATGAAGCTTCATTAGTGGTTGAAAAGCCCGATATAGAAAGGCTGAAGGCTTTATTCATGGAATATGAATTTACGTCGCTGCTGCCTCACCTGATCATGTATGGGCGTGATTATGCCGGCTTGCAGGAAGATGTGCCTAACTACAAAGCAACGCCTGCTACGCGCAAAGCCGCACCAAAACCCACCCACGGGCAACTCGATCTGTTTGCCGCCGCCGGCACCACCGAGCCTCAGGAAACAGAAAATATCGCAGAAGTTAGCAGCTATCAAACCATACGCGACGTAGAGCACCATTATCATATCGCACAAAGCGACGAAGATATCGGGCAATTACTACAGTTGCTGGAACAAAGCGAAACGTTTTCTTTCGATACCGAAACTACCGGCATTGATGCCATGAACGCCCAACCGGTAGGCCTGTCCTTCTGCATGAAAGACCACGAAGCCTGGTATGTGCCCATTCCGGCGGACGAAGAAAAAAAGACGGCGCTGTTACAAAAATTTTCCACCCTGTTCGCCTCTTCCAAACCGAAGATAGGCCAGAATATCAAATACGATCTGCTGATATTAAAACAGCATGGCATTGAAGTCGGCGGATTCCTTTACGACACCATGCTCATGCACTATCTGCTTGAGCCGGAAGGACGGCATAACATGACCGTACTGAGCCGCACCTACCTTGATTACACACCTGTAGAGATCGAAGAACTCATTGGCAAGAAAGGCGTCAAGCAAGGCAGCATGGCTGATGTGCCGCTCGAAAAAATTGCCGAATATGCCGCCGAAGACGCCGATGTAACGTTCCGTTTGAAAGCTATTTTGGAAAAAGAATTGAAAAAGCAGCAGCTCTTTGAACTGTACATAGGCATTGAAGCGCCGTTAATAAAAGTGCTGGCCGACATGGAATTTGAAGGTGTGCGCATTGACTCGGTTGCACTCACCGACTATGGTAAACAGTTGCAATCGGAATTGATAGCGCTTGATAACGAGATCAAACAATTGGCCGGTGAACCCAACCTCAACATCTCCTCTCCGAAACAATTGGGCGTGGTGCTGTTCGAAAAGTTAGGTCTGGCCGAAAAGGCCAAATTGACCAAGACCAAACAGTATTCCACCGGCGAGGACACATTGCAGAGCATAGCCGGCAGCCACCCGATCATTCCGAAGATCCTGCAATTTCGTTCGTTGAAAAAACTGCTTTCGAGCTACATAGAGGCCTTACCGGAGTTGGTGAACAAACGCACCGGACGTATTCACACTACGTTCAACCAGTTTGTTACGGCCACCGGCCGGCTCAGTTCCAACAACCCCAACCTGCAGAACATTCCCATACGTGATGAAAAGGGACGGGAGATACGGCGGGCTTTTGTACCGCGCAATGATGAGCATATACTGCTTTCGGCCGACTATTCGCAGATCGAATTGCGCCTTATGGCGCACATGAGCGGCGACCAGCATATCATCGAGGCTTTCCGTAGCGGCGAAGACATCCACACGGCTACTGCCGCCAAAATATTCCACGTACCGTTATCGGAAGTAACCAAAGAGCAACGCAGTAAAGCCAAAACTGCAAATTTCGGCATTATTTACGGCATTTCTTCTTTCGGATTAGCCCAGCGCCTGCAAATTCCCCGCGGCGAAGCTAAGGCGTTAATTGACGGATACTTTGAGGCTTATCCCGGTGTGCGGGACTACATAGATAAAATGGTGGCCGAAGCGGAAAGCAAAGGCTATGTGGAAACCATTTTCAGCCGTATACGCCATCTCCGCGATATCCATTCGCGTAACGCAGCCGTACGCAGCTTTGCCCAACGCAATGCCGTCAACGCCCCCATCCAGGGTTCGGCCGCCGACATCATAAAATTAGCCATGATCAACATATCCCAGCGCCTGCAACAAAGCCGGCTGAAAACCAAAATGATATTACAGGTGCACGACGAATTGGTGTTTGACGTGTATAAGCCTGAATTAGAACTGGTTGAAAAAATCGTACGGAAAGAAATGGAGATGGTAAAAACACTCCTTGTCCCCCTTTCCGTGGACATTGGAACCGGAAAAAATTGGTTGGAAGCGCATTAATTACATAAAACCGGTAGATATTTCATATTTTTTTCCTATCTTTGCTTTTTTGAATTTAAAAGAATGGAAGAACTGTCTATCATCAGCAGTTTATTACAGCAACTATTAAGCAATCACAACCGGGTGTCGTTACCCGGCTTGGGCGCTTTTGTAGTAAATCACACGCCGGCTACTTTCATCAAAGGAGGTAAAGGAATGCTTCCCCCGGGTAAACAAATCGCCTTCCTTTCCACGGAAACCTGGAACGACGGTTTTTTGGAACAGGCTTTCGGCAAGCAACAGGGAGTTACCCATGAAGAAGCGGTGCGCAAACTGGCATTGTTTGCGGGAAGGATGAACGGTCTGCTCGAAGCAGGCAAACGCATTGAATTTCCCGGCTTCGGCACCATGCGCATGACCGACGACCACGAACTGCGTTTCACTGCCGAAAACACCCAACAATTTTCGCCGGACTCCTTCGGTTTGCTTGAAATAGAAATGAGCCCGGTAACAGAACAACCGCTAAATAAAGTTCCCGCCGGTACGGTGACCCCTGTCCTTCCGCCGAAGAAACACCGTTGCAGTGTGGTATGCTGGATAGTATTGTTATTGTTTTTATTGTCGGCCGGCGTATATATTTTCCGCGAACCCATGTTAAAATGGATAGAAAACATGAGTTACACGCCGGAAGAATTGGCCTACCTGCACAGTCCCCGGCCGTCCGGACAAGAACAACCTGCTCTTCCCTCAGCGCCTCCACCCACCGCTCCGGCTGTAGTCCCGGCAGAAGAAGTTGTACCGGAACCCGTAAAACCTGCAGCAGTAGTAGAAAAAACGCCTGCAACAACGGTTAAAAATACAGTTAAAACAGCCGGGAGATCGCAGTCCCTGAACAAATACCACATTATGGTGGCGCGCTTCGACAATGAGGCGGCTGCCAACCTGCTTGCAAAGCAAATCACAGATACCGAAGGATATATATGCTTAGTTTTACATACCGGCGGTAACGAACCTTATAAAGTGAGTATTCTTCGTTATGTAACACTACGGGAAGCACAAATTATCCTCAATGGTATCAAAAAGACCGATGGTATTGATTTTCAAAATGCCTGGGTAGAAAAATATTAAACGTTTATGGTAAAACACTTCACCTTATTACTTCTCTCCGTACTGTTCTGCTGCGCTACAGCAATGGGACAATCCTGGACACTGGAACAATGTATCCGCTATGCGTGGGATAACAATATATCCCTGCAACAACAAGAATTAACTACCCAACAGTATAAGAACACGCTCTACCAGTCGAAGTGGAACTTCGCGCCCTCCGTAGGTATCCGCGCTTCTGAAAATATGAGCTGGGGCATGTCTACCTTTCAGCGCACTACAACCGATGCCAATGGCAACGAACAGTTGATAGCCGTGCAGGAACGAGGTTTCAGCAACAGTTTCAGTCCTTCCATTTATGCTTCGATAACACTGTTTGAAGGATTGAAAAAAATCAGCACCCTGCGCCGTAACCAAAGCGATTACAATGCTGCACAACAGGACGTGGAACTACAGCGCAATATCATTTCCACCTACGTGGCACAGGCCTACGTGCAAGTGTTGCTTTCCATGGAAATACTTACGGTGGCCGACAGCAGCTACGCCAGCACGAATGTGCAGTTGAATCGCCTTAAACAATTGGTGGACGCCGGCAGCCGCCCCCTGAGCGAGCAACTCGACATGGAAGCCCAGCTGGCCAATGCCGAAGTGCAACGGGTAACGGCACAAAACAACCTTGAGGTAAATTACCTGTCGCTGCGGCAATTGTTGAATATCCCTCCGACCGCTTCCTTTGAGATTGCTAAACCGGAGATTGATATTGACAATGCCAGTTTGCAGGACAATGATGTGGCAAGAATTTACAGCACAGCGTTAAATCTTCCCCAAATAAAGGCGGCAGAGTTTCGTTTGCAAAGCGCCAAACATAATGTATCCATTGCCCGTGCCGATTACTGGCCTACCATTTCATTATCAGGATCTTTCGGATCTGCGTACTACAATTCACAAGCCGTTCCTTTTTGGGATCAGTTGACTGACCATAACACGCCGTCCCTGGGTTTTTCTCTGAATATTCCACTATTCAGCAATTGGAGGATTACTACCAACAGTAAAAATGCCAAGCTCAACTATCGCATGGCCGAACTGGAAGTGGAAAACAAACGACAGACACTGTATAAAGAAATCCAAACAGCTGCCACTGATGCCTCGGCCAGCTATAATAAATACAAAGCAGCTAACCGTAATGTCACTGCTTCGCAGGAATCATTTCGCTACGTGGAACAAAAATTTGAAACCGGACTGTCCAACTTTACCGATTATAATGTGGCAAAAACTAATTTGCTCAAAGCCCAGTCGGATGAACTGCAAGCCAAGTATCAATATATCTTCCAACTCAAAATCCTTGACCTGTATAGGGGCTTACCAATAAAGTAATGAATAATTAATTGTTCTCCCTAATATCTTAATCTCNNTCACTTAGTCTCTTAGTCTCTTAATTTCTTAATCACTTAGTCACTTTCTCACATGGCAAAAAAAAATAAAAAAACACGTTGGATTATTATTGGAGCCGTAGCGCTGATCATTATTCTCATCATTTTTGCCCGTTCGGGCAATCAGGAAGCTATAACGGTAACCTTGGAAAAACCTGTCTTGCGAACCCTTACCGAGGCTATTCCCGCCAATGGTAAAATACAACCCGTGCTTGAAGTAAAGATCAGTCCCGACGTATCGGGCGAGATTGTGGAGTTGAACGTGGAAGAAGGCGACTACGTGCAAAAAGGACAGTTACTCCTGAAAATTAAACAGGATTATTATATTTCGGGACGCGACCGCGCCGCTGCCCAGTTGAATTCCGTAAAAGCCCAGTTAGCCCAAACGCAAGCGCAGTTCGTTCAGGTTGAGCAGTCCTACAAGCGCAACCAGCAATTGTATGCGCAAAAAGCTATTCCGGCGGCGGATTTTGAAACGTCGGAATCACAATATAATGCCACCCGTAATCAGGTGGAAGCGGCTAAGTTCAACGTAAAAAGCGCTGAGGCAGCGCTGAAAGAAGCGGAAGAAAATTTAATCAAAACGACTATTTACGCCCCTATGAGCGGTACGGTGTCGAGCCTTAGCGTAGAAAAAGGCGAGCGCGTGGTGGGAACTACCCAGATGGCCGGTACCGAAATGTTGCGCATTGCCAACCTCGATGAAATGGAAGCGGTGGTAGATGTGAATGAAAATGATATTGTGCGCCTGAAACTGCGCGACACGGCAACCATTGAAGTAGATGCTTATCAGAACCAGAAATTCAAAGGTGTGGTGACCCAAATAGCTCACTCGGCTAAAAGCACCGGCACTTCCGCCGACCAGGTAACGAACTTTGAAGTAGAGATCTTCATTCTTCCCGAATCATACCACAACCTTATCACAAAAGATAAACAGTATGTATTCCGTCCCGGCATGTCGGCTTCCGTGTCTATTCAAACCGAAACACGCCATAATATACTGTGCGTGCCTATACAATCTATCACTACGCGGGCGGACATTAAGGTGAAAGCAGACACGGCTTCACGTGCAGATTCCACTGCCGCAACAACAGCTCCCTCTTTAAATGATGTGACGGAACGTGTGTTCGTGCTGGGCCCCGAGAATACGGTAAAAGCCGTGACCGTGAAAACCGGCATTCAGGATAACACATATATTGAAGTGAAAGAAGGCCTCACCGAAAACGACGAAGTGGTTACCGGTCCTTACACTGCAATATCCAAACGTTTGAACGACGGCACACTGGTTAATCCGCAAGAGAAAAAAGGAGAAAAGGCGGTAAAAGATAAAAAGTAAAGGGTCATTTTATGGACACCTTTCCACCTTTTACCCTTCACCCTTCACCTCTAATTCTGCATTTGGAAACCGGCACGGCTGTTTGTTCCGTAGCCCTTTCGCAGGGAGAGCAGTTATTGTCGCTGCGTGAAAATAAAGACAGAAAATCACATGCGCAATTGCTGGCCGTATTTATTGATGACATATTGCGTGAGCAACAATTAACCGTTGCCGGCCTTGACGCCGTGGCCGTGAGTGAAGGGCCCGGATCATACACAGGCTTGCGCGTCGGGGTATCTACCGCCAAAGGCTTATGTTTCGGTGCACAAAAACCACTCATCGCAGTAAGTTCACTACAGTCATTGGCGGCATTAGCTATTAACAAACAACTACTCCCCGCTCCCGATGCGTTGATTGCGCCCATGATTGACGCCCGGCGCATGGAAGTATATACCGCCGTATTCAACGCACAAGGCGAGCAAACCGTGCCCACCGAAGCAAAAATTATCGATGAAAATAGTTTCGACGCTGTTCTAAACCAACATCCCGTATTGTTCATAGGTGACGGAGCCAATAAGTGCCGCGAAACGATCACGCATCCTAACGCACATTTTGCATTGCTCACCGCCTCGGCCGAAGGGATGATCCAACCCGCCCTGCATAAATTCCACCTGCAACAATTGGAAAATGTCGCCTATTTCGAGCCTTTCTATCTCAAAGATTTTGTAGCCATACCTAGCAGGAAAAACCTGCTGAACAAGGGTTAAACTACTGCGGCTGTCCTGTTGCCGGCACAGCCGGAGGTTGCTGTTCCGCCTTTAGTTGCAGGTACTTGTTATATGTTGCCAGAGCCTTGACCTGATCGCCCAATATGTCATAAGTAGCCCAAAGGTTCTTGACGGCCAACGTATCGTTCGGCGCCACCTGTGTGGCCCGGACAAAGGCATCCAACGCTTTCACATGCCTTCCCACGTTACCGTACATAGCACCCAGATCAATCAACGCCGACGCATTATTGGGATTCAATGAAACTGCTTTTTCAAAGTAAGGTAACGATTCGGCAAACCGTCCTTCGTCTTTGGCCAGCACACAGGCCAAATTATAATTAGCCTCAAAACGGTTCGGCGCCAGTTTCAGCACATATTCCCAAGTAGCTTTCCGCTGTTGCACCGGCACCCGGAAGAGGTGCATGCTCAACGCGTCGAAAACATAAGGATTATAAGGATTACGCCTGACCAATTGTAACAAGTATTTAATGGAAGTATCGGCTGGCTGCTGTAAAGCTCCGGCAGACCAGGCAAGCAGCAAGAGTGCATTTTCATAGTTCGGGTGAATATCTACCGCCCGGTGCGAATACTGGTAAATCAAGCGGGTAAGGCTATCGCGTTCAGCCGGGTCAGTGACCTTCTGCAAGGCAAGATTATATACGCGGGCAGCGTCGTAATTAGACTTTGCACTCTTGTACGACACTTTTACATCGGTGGTCGACAACGTAAAGTCGTCAAACCAAACGCGATTACGCGGTATGGCGTCAACGGCATAAAGCGAAAGCAACACAAACACAAAGCCGGTGACCACACTACGGTAGAGTTTCTCATTCTTCAACCATTTCGGGAACTGGAGGATCAACAGGTCGGCCAGCACCATACAGAAACCAATGGTAGAAATATAAATGAAACGTTCATTCATGAAAGTTCCCACCATCACAAAGACGTTCGATACGATAGAAAGCGGCACGTAATACCAAACGGCGGCATAAGCATATTTATTCTTTTTGACTATTCCCCAAAGGATAAACAAACCGATAGCTATATACAACAAGGTGATCAGGATCACGCTGAAATCCGTCCAGTTCATGACGGGAATATGGTAGGGATAATAATCGGTAGTGAGCGGATAAGGCCATATTGTCAACAACAGGTAGCGTCCCAGCACATAAATGATGCTGGCCCACTTCTGCGAACCGGTCATGTGCAGGAAAGGATTATTCATCAATTCGGTTTCCTCGGGCTTGGGAGGACCCATGCTGATAGCCGCATCGCGGAAAAACAGGAAGATCAACGAGGCAAGCAGCAAAGGCAGCATGGAAACAAAGTTGCGCTTCAATGAATGACCGGTGAAGAAATAAGTTGTCAACGGAATAACCACCAGGAAAGTGATGGCATTTTCCTTAGAGAACAGTCCGGCCAGAAAACACAGGAAACTAAATCCCAAATATTTCCTTTCATTCGTATCCATCCAACGCAGGGTGAACCACAGGGCACCCAAGGCGCCGAGCAGCGTCATGATCTCATCACGCCCCTTGATGTTCGCTACCACTTCGCTGTGCGTGGGATGCGCCAGAAAGAAAATCACGGTAAGTACCGGCACATTGAACAGCAATCCCCATCCCTTATTCGACTTCAACGGGAACAAACGCAGCATAATCAACAGCAAGAGACAGGCCGTGGCGGCATAGTAGGCAATGTTCATGAAGTGGTTTACATAAGGCAGGGGTGTTTTCACCAGTAAGGGTGCGTCGTCATCATTTTGATTTCTATCCAACTTATCCTGGATCACCTGCTTGGTATCGGCATCAACGAATATCTCATATTCAAGGGCCAGCGTAGCTACGGACAAAGGGCGGTAACGGCCGCCGGGAAGATTGATCGCCTGCTGCTCGCCATAACGGCCGACAAAGGTGTCGTACTTGAAAATTTGGGGTATATTGTTCAGCCCGCGTTTTACAAATTCGTTTTGTGTAAGCACCATCGTATCGTCCAAGGCGTACTGGTTGAACAGCGTGTTGCCGAAATATACGAAACATAAGGCGACGATAAGCCCGTAAATCCATTTGGGCATTGGCGCTGCGGCGTTAATGAACCCCGGATTCCCTCTCTTCACCTTCGCAGGTGCAACCGTTTGTTGCGGTTTCTTAGGAAGGTGTCGTTGCTTTTTAACTTGTTGAGCCATATAAAAATTTAAAAATTTGAAGGTTTAAAGATTAAAAAACACCCATTTCATCGCTCCTAATTACTTGTAACTTCTATGCATTTATCACCGCTTCTACTTCTTCGGTGGTGATGGGAATGCGTTTGTCGCCCAACAAGCGGCAGCCGTTTTCGGTGATCAGCAGGTCGTCTTCGATCCGGATACCGCCGAAGCCGATGTATTTCTCGGTGGCGTCGAAGTCGATGAACTCTTTGTTGAGGCCCTCGGCCTTCCACTTTTTGATCAGGTCGGGGACGAAGTATATGCCCGGCTCGACGGTCATCACCATCCCCGGCNNCAGGTCGTCTTCGAGACGGATGCCACCGAAACCGATATAGCCGGCTACTTTATCATAGTTGATAAATTGCGTCAGTTTATTTTCTTTTTTCCACTGTTCAATCAATGCCGGAATAAAATAAATACCCGGCTCATCGGATACCACATGGCCTACCTGCAACTCACGTCCCATGCGCAATGAACCCAGTCCGAACTGTTGAGCGCGTTGCGTTTCATCATCGTAGCCCACATAATTTTCGCCCAGGTCTTCCATGTCGTGCACATCCAATCCCATTTGGTGTCCCA
>DBDM01000199.1:0-3473 GCA_002293585.1 Bacteroidales bacterium UBA932 | reverse complement strand
GCCTAATGATTGCAGGCCTTTAGTAATTATCTTAGCGGCTTCGAGATGCACGCTGCGGTATGTAATGCCGGGTTTAGCCAAGTTGAAAGCATGATTGTTAGCGGCCAACACAATGTCATACACTTCTTTTTGTTTAGCCGTATAACGTCCGCCCGCAGGCAACGTACGTGTGTGGTCGGAGGCGTAGTGCGTCAAGGATTCAACACCGGCATCGATCACCAGCAAACGGCCATCGGTAAGGATTTGGCTGTGATCGTGGTTATGCAATGTTTCGCCGTTCTGCGAAAGGATGATCGGGAAAGAGACCGTATAGCCTTTACTTAAAGCAATGCCTTCCATCATCCCGGCGATATCGCGTTCCTTAACGCCGGCCTTGCACATTTTCATGGCAGCCACGTGCATTTCATAGCCCAGGTTGCAAACAAAGTCCAGTTCGGCAATTTCGCAGGCTTCCTTGTGTATGCGGAGTTCCACCACCGCACGTATCAGTTCGGGCGAAGCTTTAGCTTTCTGGTCGGCAGGCGCTATGCCCAGCATATCCTGCAATAAAATTTTATTCGCCGAGCGGTAGGGCGGCAGGAAATGAATGTTGCGGCCTTTTTTCACGGCTTCGCGGATGACTTCTGCTAACTTAGAGTAAGGCGCAATCTGTTGCACCCCTACACTGTCCGCCTTTTCACGCATGGAGGGTTGCGGCCCCATCCACACAATGTCATCCACCGTAATATCGTCGCCGAACAGGGTTTCGGTACCGGCATCAACGTCGATCACACCGGCTAATGAAGGTTCATCTACTCCGAAGAAATATAAAAACGAACTGTCCTGGCGAAAACGGTAAGCATTGGCAGGGTAATTCATGGAGGCTTCCACGTTGCCTAACAATAAGATTAATCCTGAAGGTACTTGTTCGCGCAAACGCAGGCGCCGTTGTTGATAAATATTCGATGTAAACATAATCCTTAAAAATTTAAACAAAGATAATAAATTTTCCCGCAGCACTCGCAGATTTACGCAGATTTACGCAGATTTTAACAAACAGTTTCATTTTGCGCAGTAGAAACTGCACAATTATTCAACATCATTAAATCAGCTAAAACTATGGCTACGGCGGCCTCCACGATGACCGGCATCCGCAGGGCAAAGCAGGCATCATGACGACCATCGATCTGAAAATCAACCATTTTACAAGTATTCAAGTCAATGGTTTGCTGTAGTTTAGCGATGCTGGCCGAAGGCCGCACCGCCACATTCAAGGTCAGGCTGTTGCCGTTGGTGATGCCGCCGTTGATACCGCCCGAATTATTATCTGCGGTGCGGCCGTCCGGCGAGATGATCACATCGTTATATCCGGAGCCTTTCATTCGCGCCGCCTCAAATCCGGCGCCGAACTCCACCCCTTTCACACCGGGAATGGCGAATAGCAGATGACTAATGAGTGATTCCACGCTGTCAAAAAAAGGTTCACCCAGTCCGGCCGGCAATCCGTCGACCGTGCAACCGACGATCCCGCCTACGCTGTCGCCTTCCGCTACGGCTTCTTCCACTGCCTGCTCCATATCGTAGAGAAAACGGCCGTTGACTTCTTCCAACATAGCATAAACGTTAGCCGGTGCGATCAGTTTTTTAGCTATCACTCCGGCAGCGACCAGCGCCACCGTCATGCGGCCGGAATATTGTCCGCCGCCGCGGAGGTCATTAAAATTATTCCATTTTTTGGAAGCGGCAAAATCGGCGTGACCGGGACGCGGCGTAACACGGAATTGTTCGTAGCCATCCGACTGCACGTCTTTATTTTCAAATAAAATGGTTAAGGGCGCGCCCGTGGTATGTCCCTTATGCCAGCCACTGACGATCTGCGGTACATCAAGCTCGTGACGCCCGGTAGTGCCCACAGCACCGCTATTGCGACGGCTCAGGTCATCTTCAAAATCATCGGCGCTCAACAGGAGTCCTGCAGGACAACCGTCGATAGTCACACCTACATACCGGCCGTGCGATTCGCCGAAAATATGCAAACGGAATATGCGTCCGAAACTATTCATGTTGTATGTTTTCTTCTCCGGATTCTTCTTCGATCTTCACCCCTACTTTCAGTCGTTTCAAGTCAGTGAAAAAATCAGGATATGATTTGCGCACACACTCCGCACCTTCAATAGCCGTGCCGTTTTCAGCACATAATGCCGCTATTGAGAGCGCCATAGCAATACGATGGTCGTTGTGTGAATATACCGAACTGCCGCCGAGTATAGGATTACCGCCATATATTTTCATCATTTCGTCCGTCAATTCCACTTTCACTCCCATGCGGGTAAACTCTTCCTGCAGCACCACCGCCCTGTCGCTTTCCTTATGTTTCAACCGGTCGATGCCATAGATGGCGGAAACGCCTTTACATTGCGAGGCCAGCGCCACTAAAGGCGGCACCAGGTCGGGATTTTCGGAAGCATCAAAATTAAAAGGTTTCAAGGGCGCCACAGGCTTGCGCACAGTGATCTCACGGACATTCACAGCCACTTCCGCTCCCACCAGGGTAAGGATTTTCATGATAGCGCTGTCGGGCTGTTTGGTATTACCATACAAATTACTCATGGCAATTTCTCCTCTCAGGGCGGCCGCTACCAACATAAAAGCCGCGCCGCTCCAGTCACCTTCTATCGTGTAGTCCTGCGCGGTATAATGTTGGCGACCACGAATTTTATAATGTTCATCACTTTGTTTTTGCACCACTACGCCAAACTGGCGCAATAGCTGAACGGTCATATCTATATAGGCCTTGCTGCTCAAATTATTCACGACCACATCTGAGTTTACGGTGGTCAACGGCAGCGCCATCAGTAACCCCGTAAGCAATTGAGACGTTTCACAGCCATCAATAGTAATGTTCCCTCCCTCGATAGGCCCCTGCACCACGATGGGCAACGACTCGTTATTATTTACCGATTTGCACGAGGCGCCCAGTTCGCTCAATGCCTCGCTGATCATGTGCAGCGGACGATGCAACAAAGTGCCTTTTCCGGTAATGGTCACCGGTACATCCAACAAAGCGGCTATAGGAGCGAACATGCGCATACAAAGGCCGGATTCTTCGGCATTCAATTCCGGTTTTTTGGCTGAAAAATTTCCGGTTATCCGGAAGGTATTCCCCTGCAACTCCACTGCTGCGCCCAAATTACCGGCTATGCCGACGGCGGCCATGACATCTTCGCAAAGCGAGGCGCTACGAATGGTTGAAGTACCGTTAGCCATCACGGAAGCGGCTATAGCACGTTGGGTCATGCTTTTGGAAGCCGGCGCTCTCAAAACGCCTTTCACATTGGAAGAATAAATAATTACGCGCATCTTTTCAAAGGTTCTAATGCGCAAAGATACGATTTTTAATTGAAAATTGAAAATCAATTTTTTAGTTACGGGTTATGAGTGATGAGTTTACAGTTAACGGGTGAAGGGTAAAAAGATTTGAAGATTTGAAGATT
>DBDM01000028.1:2846-7283 GCA_002293585.1 Bacteroidales bacterium UBA932 | reverse complement strand
TTTCATATTCTCTATATTATTTTATTGTTTTTCGCAGTATAACAACACAATTTGTACAATAATCTCGCCCCCACATTGGCGTCCCACTCATCATGCTTAACGGGGGTTACCTCACACAGGTCGAAACCGATAATTTGTTTCCCTGAAGTTGTTGCCAGCATTTTCAGCAAAAACAACGCCTTATTATAACTCAAACCACCCGGCACGGGAGTTCCGGTATGCGGACAATTCTCCGGACTTAATCCGTCAACATCAAAACTGATATACACCTTTTTGGGTAATGCATCAATAATTTTACGGCACTGCGCCGCCCATTTTTCACCACTAAACGCCGCCTCATATAAATCCTTATCGGTAAATGCCTTAATACGGGAATCCTCAGCCATTAATACGGCTTCATCCGCGCAATAATCGCGCACTGCCACCGACACTAATTGATCTACGTGCCGCAATTGCTTTAAAGCATTGTACATGATAGACGCATGTGAATAAGTAAACCCTTCATAAGCTTCACGAAGGTCGGCATGGGCATCAATATGCAAGATGCCAAAGCTTTTATATTTTTCATCAAGCGCTTTCAGCAGGCCGAAGGGGACGCTATGTTCACCGCCCACAATAGCTACTATTTTACCTCTTTCCAGGTAATTTCTAGCTTCATGGTAAACATAGGCATTCAACTTTTCGCCGGCTTTATTCACCGCTCTAGTTTCACGTCCCAATAAATTACCGGGAATACCGTTTTCCAACGAATCGATCACTTCTTCAGTGATGTGGCGCGTCTGCTTATTCAATTTCAGAATTGACTTTTCCAGGGGCGCCGTGCCTATCTTGATCTTCCACGCTTCATGCACATCCGCATCATACAAATCAACCTGCGCCGAAGCCTTGATAATGGCATCGGGAGCCCGGTGAGTACCCGTACCGTAAGAAGCCGTAGCATCCCAGGGCACCGGCAGCAACACAATTTCCGCCTCTTCCAGTTTATAAGGAAGGGCAAAATAGTTCCCGTTCGGTCGGCCTATCGCATTAGGATCAAAAGTTAATGGCATATTATTCAATAATAAACTGCAAAGATATGAAAAAAATTTATACCTTTGTATAATTTTCATCATATTTTCATTATGAGTTTACTTATTGCAGAACAAGTTATTAAACGCTACAATAATCATTTGGCATTGGACGGCGTGAGCATTAGTGTACCCCGCGGCAGTATTTTCGGCCTGTTAGGCCCTAACGGCGCAGGCAAAACTACGCTTATCCGGATCGTTAACCGGATCACGGCGCCCGACAGCGGACAGGTGATTTTCGACGGGCATCCCCTCCGCGCCGATGACGTGCACCAAATCGGCTACCTGCCCGAAGAACGGGGATTATACAAAAAAATGAAAGTAGGCGAACAAGCCGTTTACCTGGCGCGACTCAAAGGGCTGTCGCATGCCGATGCCACCGCCCAACTCAAAACATGGTTCACCAAATTCGGTATTAACGCCTGGTGGGACAAGAAAATAGAAGAATTATCGAAAGGAATGGCGCAGAAACTACAGTTCATTGTGACCATTCTCCATAAACCCAAGCTCCTGATATTCGACGAGCCGTTCAGCGGTTTTGACCCCGTGAATGTCAACCTGTTAAAACAAGAAATATTAAACCTGAAAGCCAACGGCAGCACCATTATTTTCTCTACGCACAATATGGCGTCGGTAGAAGAATTATGCGACGAGATCGCCCTGATCAATAAATCCAGGGTGATCGTATCCGGCGGTCTTGAAGAAGTGCGCCGCAAGCACGGCGACAATATTGTGGAAGTCATCTACCGCGGCAATGAACAAGCGCTTCGCGGAGCGCTCAGTCCGGCCTATACCCTGCTCGAACAAAAAGAAAAAAACGGACAATTTATTTCCACTATCAAAATTAATGATCCACAACCGTCCAACCGGCTGTTACAGGAACTCATTCCCCACGTGGAGATCACAGGGTTCCGCGAAGTAATTCCCAGCATGAATGACATTTTTATTAAACTAGTATCCTAAGCCCTATGAACAAGATATATCTCATTATTGAACGTGAATTCCTGACCCGCGTCAAGAAAAAATCATTCATCCTCACCACCCTGCTCACGCCCCTGCTCTTTGCCGCGCTCATGGTAGTGCCCGTTTTAGTGCAAACGATTAAGGACACCGACCACAAAACCATTGCCGTAATCGACCGGTCGGGCTTAGCCCAACAGGCCTTGGAAAACACCAACGAACTTGCTTTTAAATTTTACCCGGATGCTACGTTGGATAGTCTGAAAAACACTTTCGCAACAGAAGGATTATACGCCGTGGTCAGCATTGGCGAATTGCGCAATAACACCCCCTCTGCCGTTGAAATGTACGCCTTCAAACAACCGAACCTTGATGTGCAGAAAAATATCGAAACCCGGTTGGAACGTGTAGTGGAACAAAGGAAATTGGACTCCTACAATATCAGTGGACTGGATACCATTATGAATTCCATTAAAACACAACTTGACGTCAAAACATTTTTATGGGGTGAGAAAGGAGAAGAAAAAGCCAGCAACAGCACGGTGTACATGGTTCTCTCCTACATCCTCAGCTTTATGATTTATATGTTTATTTTCATGTTCGGCAACATGGTGATGCGCAGTGTGATTGAAGAAAAGAACAACCGCGTGATAGAAGTCATCGTTTCATCGGTAAAGCCTTTCCAGCTCATGCTGGGAAAAATCGTAGGCGTGGCCTCAGTCGGACTGTTGCAGTTTTTGATTTGGATAGTATTAACCCTGGGCATTTCATTCATTATCGGCGGTATTGCCGCCCCTTCCGCGCCCCTGCCCGAACAGCAGGAAATAGTGCAACAGGCCACCCAAGAGCTCGGCCAATCCAAAGATATTATCGCCATGATTGCAGGCATTAATTTCCTGCCCATTATCACCTCGTTTATTCTCTACTTCCTGTTCGGCTACCTGCTCTACGCCTCACTGTTTGCCGCCATCGGGTCGGCGGTGGAAAATGAAGCCGACACCCAGCAACTCATCCTGCCGGTGACCATTCCGCTTATTATCGGTATCTTCACCATGGTGCACACGTTCCAATACCCCGACAGCGCCCTGTCGTTCTGGGCTTCCATGATCCCTCTCACGTCACCTATGGTGATGATGGCCCGCATACCTTTCGGCGTACCTTTCTGGGAAGTATTCCTTTCTCTGGCCTTACTGTTCTTCACTTTTTTAGCTATTGTGTGGTTTGCCGGAAAAATTTACCGCACGGGCATTTTAATGTACGGGAAAAAACCGTCATTGGCCGAGATGTGGAAATGGCTTACTTATAAAAATTAAAACAACGTGAAAATCTTCAAGCGCATACTCCTTTTTTTTGCCTGCGTGGTTGTACTCATCGCACTGCTGCTGGCTTTTGTCGGCTACACGATAGTAACTCCCGAGAAAGTTACTCCGCTGGTAGTTGAATTTACACAAAAGCACATAAAATCGGATATTTCGTTTGACCAGATAGACATTACCCTGTTCAGTTCTTTTCCCGATATAGGAATTGTCCTGAAAAACGGCTGTATCATTGATGAGTGGAAGGATACGCTGATTGCGTTCAACTCCTGTGAATTTACAATCAATGTAGCCGCTTACTTAAAACGAAACAGGATCAGTGTTAAGAAAATAAACCTTGACCAACCGCGCATCTACGCCCACATCCTGCCCGACGGGAAAGTCAATTGGGATATCCTGCCTGTAGAAGTAGATACGACCACAACCACCTCTGCCGTTGTGACCGCCGACACCTCAGCGCTGAACCTCGGTATCAGGAATTTTACGGTGAACGATGCTACGATTGTTTATGATGACGAACAAACCCAACAGTTGCTGGAATTGGAAAAGGTCAACATGAAATTATCGGGCCGGCTAAGGCAGGAAATCTTGCGTTTAACCCTGGATTTGTCGGCCGACAGCATTAGTTTTTGGAATGCCGGACAACAATTTTGTTCAAAAATTCCCGTAAAACTATCGGCCAAATTACGGCAAAACCAGGCGCTACAATCCGTAGAAATTGATACTGCCGCGCTATCCGTTGCAGGCGTTGACTTCACCGTAGACGGCAATATGCAATGGGACAGTACTTCCGCACTGCATATCAACAGCCGGTTCGACTTGAACAGTTCATCCGTTGCGGAGGTGTTAACCCATATACCCAAACATTTGTCGACTATTCAGGAGCGCTTGTCCGTGGCGGGAAGCATTGACATCAAAGGCTCGTTCAACGGCACGTTCGACGAAAAAAGTGTACCGGTGCTTGATGCCGAATTGTCTCTGGCCAACGGCCGCATTCGCAGCGCCAAACATCCTCAAAAAACCGGCATAGAAAAATTGGAACTGAAAGGCCGCACCCACATTGACCTCAACAACACAACACCATCGACTTTCCG
>DBDM01000028.1:0-2818 GCA_002293585.1 Bacteroidales bacterium UBA932 | reverse complement strand
CCGATCCGTTTATACGCACAACCATAGATGCCGACATAGATTTTACTCGCCTGGTACGCGACATCTCACTTACCGACAGCTTAACGATGAAAGGCTTCATACGGGCCGACCTGACGGGCGAAGGCTACATGTCGCACATCATGAATAGAGACCTGGGTAAAATTAAACTTAACGGTGAAATAAATATTGACAGCGTATTGTTTGATGCGCCCCAACAGCAAACATACATTGCCATACCCCTGTTCAGCGGGCGTTTCGGCACCAACACGCAAGACAGCGTGCGCGGCCGCCTAATTGAATCGCTGCTGCGCGGGCGGCTCACTGCCGAAAGCATGACGGTGAAATTGGAAGATATCGATGGCAGCATTCGCTCGCTGTCGGCCTCTTTCAGCACGTCCGTCCCTGCCGACAGTTTGTCCGTAGCCCCTGTGTTTACCAACCTCAGGGTACGAGGCGTAAATCTCCGGTTAGGCGACAGTACCCGCCTGCGCACCGCGCACGCATCGGGAAGCATTCGCATAACACCTCAGTCGAGAACGCCTGACAAGCCTTTATACAACGTTCGTTTATCACTCGACACGTTGCGCTACCGCATGCCGGCTGCCTTCACCATGATCAACAGCGGCAAGCTAAACGCCAGGATTTCCGAACGCCGGACCATACGCCGGAATACCGCCCGGACTACCGTTTCAACCGGAAGGCAAGCCAACAGGGATAGTACAAGAACGTCCGGAGACAGCATGAGAACAAGGACAACAAGAGCAAGGACAATAATAACACGATATGCACGGAACAGCGCGGTCAACACGGCTAATGTGCTGGATATGCGCCTTGACTCGGGACAAACGCGCGACATTCTGCAAAACTGGAATATCAACGGCAATTTTGAATGCAAAAATGTTCGTGTGCGTACGCCCTATTTCCCGCTCAGGACAAGCATTTCGGAAGGAAATATTGATTTCAGTACCGACTCGTTGAAAATAAAACACCTTGACTTCAAAGCCGGAGAATCCACAATGCAAATCAACGGCAACGTGTCCGGTATACGGCAAGCCTTGCTGAGCAACGGGCGGATAAGAGCCGACATCAGCCTGCTATCCGACACGCTCAACCTCAATCAACTGACTGTTGCTTTAGTATCGGCATCTAAATTTTCAGAATTAAAGGATACGGAGAAAGACGAACTTACTAAAGATTTGGAGCAAAATGACGTAGTGGTTACCAATACGGAAGAGACGGGTGTATTTGTGGTTCCCCGCAATATCGACCTTAAAATTCACGGCAAAATCGGGCATACCCGTTATTCCAACTTGAATATCGACGGATTAAATTCCGATATTATTGTGCGTAATAATACCTTGGAAATGCCCGACATGGCGCTAAAATCCAATATAGGCGACATGAAATTATCGCTGGTATATAAGGCGGAGAATACCAAAAGCGCACATATAGGGATGGATTTAGACCTGCAGCAAATACAGGTGAAAGAACTCATCTCGTCTTTCCCCATGCTCGATTCGCTAACGCCCATGCTGCGTTCATTCGAAGGGGTGGTAGACTGTAACATGACCGCCGTAACCGACCTCGATTCGCTAATGGAAGTAATATTCCCCACAGCTACGGCCTCCTGCCTGCTAAGCGGTAAAAACTTAGTGCTCATGGACGGGGAAACGTTTACCGATATAGCGAAAACACTCTGGTTCAAAAATAAACAACGCAACCTCATCGATAGTATGCAGGTGGAATTGATCATGGAAGACAACCAACTGCTCATCTTTCCTTTCCTGATCAACATTGACCGCTATCAGGTGGCGGTGGGCGGCACACAGCGGCTCGACAGAACATTCGACTACCACATTTCGGTCATTAAATCGCCGATTCCTTTCAAGTTCGGTGTAAACCTCATTGGCAACCCCGATGATTTCAAGATACGGCTGTCCAAAGCGAAATATAAAGATTTATTTAAGCCGGCTAAAACCGAATCAATGGAAGGGGCGAAATTTAATGTGCGCATGGAACTACAGGCTAAGCTGCGGGAAGATATCCAAAATATTATCAACACCACGCCCGTCACCCGGCAAGCCAACAGAAGACGGCAGCGCACTAATGTCAATAATGAGATGCGCCGCTACCTTGTGACCGATAATTCGGAAGTGGTCAGCGATACCACCGCCGTAGATACCGAAGCCATGCAGCAACAAGGCATAACGGAAGCGCAGTAATGCCGGAACAGCATACAAAAAAAGCGCCCCAAAATGAAGCGCCTTTTCTATTCAATAAATTGTGTAATTACTGAACTTCGACCACCGTTTCCATTCCTTTTTGAATGGCGGTCAGGTTCATCGGGATCAATTTGTGGTAACGTTCCGAAATAGATTTTTTCAGCCCTTTCTCCACATTGTCCATTTTCACAATAGGTTTCAATTTAAGGAAGGCGCCCATCACCACCATGTTGTAAGCCTTGGAATTGCCTAACTTGGCAGCTTCTTCGGCTGCTTCGATCTTAGCAACTTTGATGTCTTTCCGTGTGGGCGGCGCAGTAATGCCGTTGGGGTCATATAACAACAAGCCGCCGGGTTTCACTGCATCCTGGAATTTATCTAAGGATTGTTGATTAAGGATGATGGCCGTGTCGCATTGTTGCACGATAGGTGAACTGATACGCTTGTCGCTCAGCACCACGGTTACGTTGGCCGTACCTCCGCGCATTTCGGGACCGTAAGAGGGCATCCAGGTCACTTCCATATCCTGCATGATACCGGAATACGCCAAAATTTTACCCATGGAGAGAACGCCTTGTCCGCCGAAGCCGGCTATG